>JAOZRQ010000197.1 GCA_029940115.1 Desulfobacterales bacterium | reverse complement strand
CCTTGACCCTTGACCCTTGACCCTTGACCCTTGACCCTTGACCTTGACCCTTGACCCTTGACCCTTGACCTTGACCCTTGACCCTTGACCTTGACCTTGACCCTTGACCCTTGACCCTTGACCCTTGACCCTTGACCTTGACCCTTGACCCTTGACCCTTGACCCTTGACCCTTAAACCCTTAAACCCTTAAATCTGGGAGTATCGAATCATGAGTGTTCACAATCTGGATAGACTATTTCATCCCAAAGCGATTGCGGTGGTGGGTGCCAGCGAGAGAGAGGGGAGCATCGGCGCGGCGATCATGCGTAACGTGATTGAAGGCGGATACGCCGGAAATATCTGTCCGGTCAATCCGAAGCGCAAGAGGCTCTGGAACCTGCCCGCGTTTCCTTCGATCCCGGACATTGATGTCCCGTTTGATCTGGCGGTGATTGCCACGCCCATCACCCTCGCGCCCCAACTGGTCAGGGAATGCGCGGCAGCAGGTGCGGCGGGTGCCATCATCATCTCTGCCGGCGGAAAAGAGGTCGGCGAGGAGGGGAAGGCCATAGAGACGGCCATCGAAGAAGAGGCTCGCGCAGGGGGGATTCGCATTGTCGGGCCCAATTGTCTTGGCATTGTTTGCAGCGACTCAAAACTGAACGCCAGTTTTGCCAGCCATATGCCGCTTCCCGGGAAGATGGCCCTAGTCGCCCAGAGCGGCGCGGTCTGCACGACCATTCTTGATCTCTCCATCAAAGAGAAGATGGGGTTCAGCTATTTCATCAGTGTCGGCTCCATGCTGGATGTGGACTTCGGAGACCTGATAGACTATCTGGGCGGGGATTATCGGGTGGGCAGCATTGTCATGTATGTGGAAAACTTGACCGATTTCAGAAAATTCATGAGCGCGGCCCGTGCGGTCTCCCGGGTAAAGCCGATCATCGTTTACAAGGCTGGGCGCTCCCAAGCTGGGGCAAAGGCCGCCGCATCCCACACCGGCGCGCTGGCCGGAGAGGATGCGGTGTATGACGCCGCGTTCAATCGCGCCGGCATTGTCCGGGTGGAAACCTTTGAAGAGCTGTTCGATTGTGCCGAGCTCCTCGCGAAGCAACCTCGTCCAAAGGGGTCCGGCCTTGGCATCGTCAGCAACGCGGGAGGTCCCGGGGTGATGGCGGTGGATGCCATTGCCTATTACGGTGCGGAGCCGGCAACCCTGAGCCAAGAGACCCTCGACCAGCTGAATCAGGTGCTTCCGCCCCACTGGAGCCACAGAAACCCAGTGGACATTTTAGGCGATGCGGATGCCGAGCGATACAGCAAAGTCTTGGATATCTGTCTGAACGCGCCGGAAATGGACGGCCTGTTGCTTCTCGCGGCACCTCAAGCCCTGATCAATCCGACAGATCTGGCTACGGCCGCGATCGAGGTGATCCGCGCCAAACCGTATCCGATATTCGCGTCATGGATGGGCGGGCCTGACATGGAAAAGGGGCGGGAGATATTCAACCAAGCGGGCATTCCGACCTTTGACACCTCCGAGCGGGCTGTCCGGGCCTTCATGGATCTCCATCGCTACTCCAAGAACATCGAGATGCTTCAGGAGATTCCGCCGAGACTCCCCGGAAAGCTCGAATTTGACCGGGAACGCGCGGCGGCGATCATCGAGAAGGGGCTTGAGAGGGAGAACCGAATGCTCACGGAGCTGGAGGCGAAGGATCTCCTCTCCGCATACGGGATCCCCGTGAATCCCACACGGGTGGCCAATTCCGAGGATGAGGCCGCACAAGTGGCCGCGGAGATCGGGTTTCCCTTGGCCATGAAGATATCTTCAAGAGACATCACCCACAAGAGCGATGCCGGCGGGGTGAGGCTGAATCTGCGAAACGAGTCGGATGTTCGCCAAGTATTTCAGCGGGTGGTGGCCGACGCACACGCGTATGATCCAAAGGCCCTTATCGAGGGCGTCACCCTCCAGCCGATGCTCAAACGTCCAGACTATGAACTGATCCTGGGCGCGAAAAAGGATCGGGATTTCGGCCCGGTGATCCTCTTTGGCATGGGCGGCATCATGACCGAAATCCTCAAGGACCGCGCCCTCGCCCTGCCGCCCCTGAACCGGCTTCTCGCCAGACGCATGATGGAGGAGACCAAGGTCTTTCGGATCCTCCAAGGCTACAGAAACCATCCGCCCGCGAATCTGGCATTGCTTGAGGAGATCCTGATCCGCTTGGCCCAACTGGTCACAGATTTCTCGGAGATTGAGGAACTGGATGTCAATCCGTTGCTGATCGTGGAGGGTGATCCGCGGGCGGTGGATGGGCGTGTGCTTCTGAAGCCCTCTGATGTGCCGGCTCCCCTGCATCTGATCATCAGCACTTATCCGAATGAATATGAAAGCCAAGTGGAGACAAAGGATGGTGTCAACTTGTTCATCAGGCCCATCCGGCCCGAAGACGCGCCGCTCTTTGTGAGGCTCTTTGAGTCGCTCTCCCCCCAGAGCGTTTACTTCCGCTTCTTCGCCCCGGTCAGACACCTCCGCCACGAGACCCTTGCCCGGTTCACCCAGATTGATTATGACCGGGAGATGGCCTTGGTCGCGATCCATGAAACTTCCGAAGGAGAGGATATGCTCGGTGTAGCCCGCGTCATCACCGAGCGTAATCTGAAACATGCGGAGTTTTCCGTACTTGTCAGTGACGCATGGCAGGGGAAAGGAATCGGCGCGGCCCTGCTTGAACGCTGCTTGGAGACCGCCAAGCCACGCGGCATTGAAAAGGTGTGGGGTGTTGTTCTGCCGGAGAACAGGCAGATGATCGCCTTGGGACAAAAACTCGGGTTCACTGCCAAAAGAGACCCGGATTCCAATGAGTATCTCCTGAGTCTGGAGTTGTGACCCCAAAAATCCGGAGTGCAAAAATGGGGCGAAGCGGTTTTTTGCACTTGCGAAAAATCCGTTGCGCTCCATTTTCATTTTTGAACTCTTGGAGGTTTCCTATGTTGGGACACACGAAAAAGCCCCATACTGAAAAACTGATACAAATGACCATAACCGGCCCTGCTGCAAACAGGGAGAAGGTTGTCAGAGGCCTGAAAAAATTCGGATATTCCGACACATCCTTGGCGTGAGGCATTTCCGGAGCATGATGAAAGCAATGAGACCGGTGAATGTCTGGCCGGCTCCCGCCATAAGGAAGGGCTGACGCAGAGAGAGCTTGCCGAAAAAACAGGCATTCCCAGAAGGCACATTTCCGAAATGGAGAACGGAAAAAGACCCCGCCCGGAATGACAGCTTGTGTTTCCATGACCGGAAATCCCGGAAAACTTTTGCCCAAGTGCTTATTACCCGAACCTGTCATTCCGGCAAAAACTTGTCCCTGACATCTTTTATCAGGGATGACAAGAATCGGCAGGATTTTTGTCTTTTTTGACCCGGAATTCACCATCCCCAAAAAAAAATATTTAAAAAATTTCCATAATGGGCAAACAGGCCCTCTTAATATAAAGAAAGGGGTGAAATAAGGTGATCGCTAAAAATGAAGGTAATACATCCGAAAAATTTTTTATGTTTTTGGAAGATAAACTCCAGTCAGATCAAAAATTAAAAAAGAGAGCGGGGGCAGGCCCCCACCCAACGGATGACATGCTTTTCGACTATATCTTGGGATGGATGGATGAGACCGATTCTGAAATGATGGATATCCATTTTCTATTATGCAAAACCTGTGCCGAAGATGTTTCAAAAATCAGGCGGATTGACACTGAATTGGATCAGAAGTTGCTTGATTGGGCCAATTCTCCCCCAAAAAAAAATCAGCTGACTGAGACAGCGATCAAGCTGATGACCCTTTTGAAAAACACGCCAAAAGAGTTTCAGAAATTTGTGCGGGAAACCGGACCGAAAAAATTGGCAACATTGACCTTGCTTTCAAAAGAGAAGAGCGAATCCGATGAGGAGAGAAAACTGCTTAATCGGCTTTGGGAAGCGATAAGGCCAACCCTTGGGCCTCTCTCCAGTGCCGCTCCGCAGACCAGATATGCCAAAAGTGCCGAACCAGTGGAAGTTGACTTCATGGAGTTTGACGGGGAGGATGTCAGCGGCGCGATGAATGTGATCAGAAAAGAGGGGAAGTTTCTTCTTTCAGGATATTACACGCTGAAAGAGAGTCATCAGTCTGGACAAAGTTGCCTGTCCCGAACGGGAGGTTCGAATGTTTTCGGGTCAGGACATAATTCATCTTTCCATTCATCCTTCACATGCTGCCTCAGGTTTTCAGACAGCCCATAAAATTCGTGCTCTTATAGCAATGGTTCGGACAGTTTTTGTAACCCGTTGATTTCAAAGGATTTGCTGATTTCGGCTTAAAAAATTGAACCCTCTGATTTCAACAGGTCACATTTTCTGATCCTTTAATTTCCAAAAACTGTCCGAACTATTGTTATAGGGGATGGTGGGCGTTCGCATCGGTGTCACCTTTTCCGGTTGATAAAAAGTGCTCATCCAGAGTGCTTTGCGAGTGGCAGACTCCGGACTCACTCGCCTTTAGGGGGGAAACTGGGCCGTCAATCCGGCGGGAGGGAATATCGTTTTTCCAGCTTGTCAATAAGGGTTTCAGAGAGCTTCTCCGCCAAGACAGCGGCCGGTACTGCCGCCCCGAAGGTTTCGGTGACCGCCGCCGAGATCAGGCCGGTTTCGGTCTCGATCACGCGCAGGGAGACCTGTGTCTGAGGCCCCGCGTGGACGATTTGACCAGTCATGATCAGCCGTGCTGCCAGAAGCCTGCCCACCGACAATGCCGTGTTCCGGTCGGCCAGCCTCGAGGTTCCGAGCTTCAACTCCTCCAGCAGCTTGTCCAGAACGGCCCGTTCCACCAGTTGGATGCGGCTCTTTTCAATCAGGCCCTCGGCGATCCCCGCATGGAGAAGCCAAGCCTCCCCTTCCTGCATCGCGTATCCCTGCACTGCAAAATCCATGATCCAGAGGGTGATGCGTGACTCGTGATGCGTGATGCGTGACTCGTGATTCGCGATTCGTGACTCGTGATTCGTGACTCGTGACTCGTGATTCGTGATTTGGGACTCGTGATTCGTGATTTGGGACTCGTGATTCGTGATGCGTGACTCGTGATTCGTGATTTGGGACTCTGTGCTTTCCAAGAGTTCTTTTACCAAGGCATTGATGCGCGCCTGTTTTTCCTGATCTTGGGCAATCAGAAATTGTTTGCGCAAGTCCCTTATCACAGACGAAATCAGCCGGTCATCCGGGGTGAGTTCCCATGCCCTTTCGAGAAGTTCCAACGCTTCACCGGCATCACCGCGTTCACTCATTACCCATGCCATGGAGAGGTATCCGGTTCCTTTCTCCGGATCCGCCGCTGTTGCCTGCCGGTAATAATTGAGAGCCGCCGCTGTCTGCTCCCCGATGGACGCGATGCGTCCCAGCCCCATGAGGCCGGCGGCCTTCTGCTGATCGGTCCCTTTGGACGCCTGAATCGCCTGCCGGTATTCGGTCTGGGCCGCCTTGATTTTCCCCTGTCTCAGATAGATATCCCCCCGGATCAGATAGGTCAGGCGGATCCGGGGATCCGTCTCCTCCAAGTGTTCAGATGCGGCCAAGGCGGCATCAAAATTTCCGGCATGATAGGCCTCCAGAAGGGTCTTCTCATATTCGGCCGTACCCGTCCGCAATATCCCCGGATAGCCCCATAACAGAACCGCCAAGAACAGCACAAGCCCCGCGATCAGCTTCAGGCCCCTGCCGCGGCGTCTTCGGATGGGTCGGGCATCGGATAAGTCAATCGCCTCTTCGGGCGCTCTGATCTTTTTGTTCGGCCTCGCCCGCTCCTCCCGGGTGCCAAGCTCGCTTCTCCTGAAATCGGGTGGCCTCTCTTTCACCTGCTCCAGATAATTGAAGGTGGGATCGCCATAGAGGAGGTAGCTCGCCCAGAGAATGCTCTCCTCGCCGTATGCCGCCATCAGCGAAAAGCGGGCATGGCGCACCGCCTCCCCCACCGTCATCCCCGAAAGGAGCAGTTTGTAAAATTCCAGGGCAAACCGTCGGCTTGGCTCGTCCGGTATTTCCCAGAAGGTTCCCACATAATGCTTGACACCGGCCAGAACAAAGGCATTGGCCAGCCCGAATATCTCATCCTGAAAGGACTCCTTTATCTCCCATCCTTCGGTTCTGGCGGACTGGCACGCATTGGAAAAGATCAGGGCCGGCATGTCGCCTGTGCCAGCCATCTTCATGATCTCATTGGCCCGGAATCGTCCGCCCTTGAGACGCCAGCCGCTCTGTCCTTGGTTCTCCTGCTCATAATCGGAATGGCCGGCATAGTGGAGGAAGTCGAAATTCCTCATTTTTTCCCTGACATAGTCGGCGGTGATCCCCTCGGTGCGTAAAGAGACATTCAGGATATCCCGGCTTGAATCCATGGTGTCCCGCAATTGAACGCCCTCGGCATACGCGCCGTTCAGATCGCCCCCAGGGTCCGCGAGAATCAGCATCCTCAACGGCTTGCCCAGTTTTCGAGCCTTTCCGTTGCCCGGGATGGCCTGCCTTGTCCTGACCAGACGGCCCATGTTGAATCGCTGGCAGAGAAACGCGTCGCCGTCATGGAGCAGCTCCCAGGGAATATGCGCGAGGGTGTCATCCAAGCTCAGAATCAGATGCTCGGCAGTCGTATGCCGGATATCCTCCTTGACGGTATGGGTGAAGAGATCGTCGAAAAAGACCTGTCCCAGCTCCTTGAGCGTCATTAGAATGTCAGCCGACACGCACCCTCGGCGGTTGGCTTTGTTCAGGGTCTCCGCGATCTCACGGCATCGTCTGCCGATGGTCTCTATCGGGATCGGGATCTCCTCGTAATGCCGGACCGTGCCGGCCTCACCCGCAAACTGCTCATACGCGCTGATCTTCAAGCGGTCCGCGACCCGGGCCGCCTCAAGATGCAACACGATTTGGTCCTCTGGGGCCTGACTTGCGCCTCTCATCTCTAGGCTCGGGTTCCCGGTTTCACGTCTCTCGTCAGAAGCATATGTCCGAAGTTTCGGCGGATCATTCAGAGGCATCTCCGCTTCCTTCCAGACCACCTGGTAGAGATTCACTGGCTCGCTTTTTCCCTTCAGTTCCGTGGTGTCGTGAAAGCGGCAGAGGAAGTTCCCGGTTCCGCAGATTCGCTCAAAGAGATTTTCGGATATCAGGATCTGATCCTTGCCCGCCTTGGCCTGAATCCTCGCGGCCACGTTCACCGCATCCCCGAAAACATCCCCGTCATCCACCAAGGCAGAACCGGTGTTGATCCCGATTTTGACATGAATCCCCTCAGACTTTTCCGCATCCCGGTTGAAGACATTCAACGCGTTCTGAATGGAGATGGCGGATCTGACACCCTCTTCCGGAGTGTCAAACGTGGCCATGACCGCATCGCCGATGGTTTTGATGACCACGCCGTCATGCTCTTGGATCAGCGGCATAAGGATGTCATTATGTTTCTGGAGCATGGCCCGGCTCCGGATGTCTCCCCGTGTCTCGGTATATCGGGTATATCCGCAGATATCGGTGAAGAGGATGGTGACTTCCTTGCTGAAATTCTCCCGGATGGTCTGTTCAAGGCGGTCATGCGCTCGGAGCATGGTTTCGATGTTCCGAGATCGGGAGATTGCTTTTTTCTGCTTATTTCCTTCCATGGAGAATCTCCCCGAGATCAAAGGAATGGCTTTCAATCTCCATGCCCTCCTTGGCAAAGAGAAGATGATACGGATGAAAAGGGAGCTCGTCAAACAAGGCATACCCTTTGTCAAGGAAGGCGGACGCCACTTCCCTGTTCCCCCTTTTCAGGGTCACTCGGATGTCTCTCCCTGCTTCCACGGTGTCATTGGCTAATCTGACCAGGATTTTCCCTCTGTCCTCACCTGTCTTGTGAAACTCGGTCACAATGCCTTTGAACCGCTTTTCCACAGGAAGAGCCTCCTCAGATGCCGAACGGCCATCCCGGGTCGCGGGGACAAGGGGATCATTCAAAAAGCCTGGATCCAGGTAATCTGAAATCTTTGAAAAGATCCCTTTGGCAAACGCGCCGGCCTTTTTGCCCAGTATTTCATATGGAGAACGATTCATGTCGGCAACCCGGCGAACCGCGGCCTGAGTCACCTCTGCCGGTGCGTGTTCCGCTTTGGATTCGAGAATGAAGCGTCTTCCGATCACAAAATTTTCCAGACACATCTCACAGTCTGAAAGATGGGTGTCCATCTCAAGCCTATCTTCAGGCGAAAGGCCCCCTTCCATATAGCTGGCCAAAATTTCTTCATCAGGACATCGGGCTTTCATTTTTATGTGTCTCCGCTTTTTCAGGGTTCAGGGCTCTGGGTTCTGGGCCCGATGACTTGGAACCCAGAATGCAGGACCAAAAAACTTGATGAGTGATACTCAGACACCCAACATTTATCCCATATAGACACTTGCCCGCTTCCTTTCTTTCAAATTTTGGCATCCTTCATTCATGGGTTCACACATTTCAGTTTGCAGTTCCGCCTTCCGGCGGTGCCGCACCGCCTGAAGGCGGAACTGCAAACTTCTGGCGCATCTGCGAAGTGCAGACTACTTTTCAGGCAAAATGAAGGATGCCGAAATTTTTCAGGATTTTATCTCACAAAGGCACATTCTGATTTGCACGATCTGTGGACAAAAAGTTGGAAAGGGCGATAAATCCGGCTTTTTATTCCCTCGGGAGACCGATCCTGAAAAGAATGTCGCTAACATCACCAAGCAAAAGCGGGGATGCCCATTTCCCTGTTCCATGTCCCTGCCCAACATCGGGTACCGGCAGGGACAGGTTCCGGCGGGAGCAGAGTGTGGCGGCTGGCCGAAACGAAGATAAAGGCCGCGAAGGATGCCTCTTTCATGAGGAAATATCTGATCATAACGGATTTAGGGGAGCCCGTGAACGTGAACTTATACTTGAACTTGCCCTCAACTGAATGTTCACGTTCACGGACAGAGCGGCCTCACCGAAAAGCGTTATGATCAGGGAAATATCTGTGTACAGGACAAAAAAATGATTGAGGAGAGAAATCCGGCTTTTTCTTGCAGTTGGGCAGTTGGCCCGTTTGGGAAAAAAGCTTGCCCCCGACGTTTTTTATCGGGGGCTTGCCCCCGACGTTTTTTATCGGGGGCCGGGTTTCTCGCCTATTCCCGACTTTTTGTCCTGTACTCTGAGGAAATATGCAAAAACTTCCGCTCACTCGTTTCAGCATCATGTCGGAGATGAGTTGATGCGACAGCTATTGCAACTTGCCATCCACATAAGTCCATTCTGCCTTCAGGTTCCCATTTTCATAATATTCCTTCCGCGCCCCGTTTCGTTTCCCGTCGGCATAATTGCATTCAAATTTCAGGGTGCCGTTTTTATGGTAAGCTCTGCTCACCCCTTCCTGTTTCCCATTGACGTGCGGTTGTTCCAAACGGAGTTGGCCGCTTTTGTAATATCCTTTGCTGACTCCCTCCCGCATGCCATTAATATAAGGATGTTCAAAACTCAGCTCCCCGGTCTCATAATATTCCTTGGAGACCTCTTCACGCTTGCCGCCTTTGTAAGTATGTGACTCCTGAAGATTCCCGTTTTTATGGTAATAATTAAAGGGACCTTCCAAGGCGTTGTTCACATAGTTGGCCTCCCATCGCAATTCACCGCTTTCATAATATCTCTTGCTCGGCCCTTCCAATTTGCCGTCTTTGCAACTCCGCTCGGTCTTCACAGTGCTGCTCTCATGGTATTCCTTGCTAGTTCCATCCTGCTTTCCCGAGGTGTAATAAGACTCACTCTTTAATTCCCCGGTTTCATGATATTCCTTGGCCATCTCCTCCAGCTTGCCATCTTTAAAGAACTTTTCCGACTTCAGGTTGCCATTTTTGTGGTATTCCTTGACAATGACCTCCTTGTTGCCGTTCATGTAAACAGACTCAGATTTCAGCTCGCCGGTTTCATAGTATGTCTTGCCTTCTGCATGGAGAATGGCAACAAAGCACCCGAATATGAACATCCCGACAAGACAAAGAACGATACCTGACTTTCTGACACGTTCCATCTTTCAATCTCCTTTCCGGTTAAGTAGCCTTCAACAAAAAGATTGTCCGGAGTGCCAAACTTGCAGTTTGGCGGAGGCCCCGGTTTCCGGGCATGCCAGACTGCAAGTGGGGCACTCCGGAGCGACAAACATTTTGTTGAAAGCTCAACAAGTCGAAAACCATAAGTGTAAACTTGAGGATTTCCTGTTCCTTGCCCGGTTTCAGGCAAGGGCGTTGGCCCCTAAGTTTACACTTATGAATCGAAAACTTCATCAACCTCAGTGGCGCGGGGATGTCATTCCGGACAAAATCGGAAAGTCGCTGATTATAACGCTTTTCGGGGAGGCCACTCTGCCCGTGAACTTGAACCTGAACGTGAGCATTCATTTGCGGGCAGACATAAGTTCAAGTTCAAGCATAAGTTCACGGCCTCCCCTAAATCCGTTATAATCAGGAAGATTGTGTCAGGACTTTCCGATTTTGCCCCGGAATCACCGCTCCCTGACAGAACTTTTCGTACCTGATCAAAAGTTTTTGCAATGAATGGGGCCTTACTTTGTCATTTACACCTGTGTAGAGGACAAAAAACGAGAATCCTGGTCAGGATCGCCCCTGCCTGAAATTGGTGGGGTAAAATCCCACTTCTGTATACAGGACAAAAATTCGGAATGGGCGAGAAACCCGGCCCCCGACGTTTTTTATCGGGGGCCGGGTTTCCTGCCCGTTCCCGACTTTTTGTCCTGTACACAGAGCATTTATATACAAAAAAATTTGACAAATGGCAATAGTTTTTATGCAAAACTTCAAAACTTGCACTTCCACACCCATGAGATGCGCGCAGACGCGAAAGCACAAATTTTCCAGATGCCAAATTCTGAGCATGAATTATCATCGGCAAAAAAAAACTGCACGGCTCATTAAAAATATAAAGACGATTTTATTGACAGAATCAGTTATTCCTGATATATGTCTTATGGTCTTTTAAACAGAGGAGTTGATTGCTTCCCAAAAGGCCTCATATGGGCATCGGATTCTGAGAATCAGCAGAGGA
>JAOZRQ010000723.1 GCA_029940115.1 Desulfobacterales bacterium | reverse complement strand
CTTTTCGCTCATTTGGGAAGTGCAAACCACTTTTCAGGCAAAATGAAGGATGCCCCGCCGGGAGCCAAAAGATGATCCGCCGGGAGCCAAAAGATGATGAACCGGCGGATTTGTCAATCCGCCGGGAGCCACAAAGGGAGGGGCGCATTTGCAAGTTGGGGGAATTCTCCCGGAGGGACTTGTGAAAATAGCCCGGCAATTCATTGCCGGGGTCGGGGAATTGTCCCGGAGGGACTTGTGAAAATAGCCCGGCAATTCATTGCCGGGCATGCACAATTTGTCCAGTCCCGCAGGGACGACTGAGGATCCATTCCAAAATAAGTTTCCAGATTGTTTTGGGGGACTCCCCAACTTATGAACCGGCGGATTTGTCAATCCGCCGGGAGCCAAAAGATGATCCGTCGGGAGCCAAAAGGGGAACTCATAGACAAATGAGAAACCGCCTGAAGCATGCCCTCGACATCTTTTATCGGGGGCGGAACTACGAACTCTCCAGAGCTCGCCGGATGGCCCGGGCGATCTCGCTTCGAGCCATCGGCTTCATGACAAATTCTCGAACCCCTATCTCTTTGGCCCGCTCCTCTGTGGCAAAGTCACTGTATCCGGTGCAGAGGATGATCGGCATGTCGGGCCGGATGTGCAGGATGGACTGGGACAATCCGATGCCGGTCATGTCCGACATCGTGGTGTCGGCGATGACCACATCATATGCATCCGGATCCCTGCGAAACGTCTCCAAGGCTTCCAGACTGCTGATCAGAGCGGTGATTTTGTAACCAAGCTTCTCCAGCATCTGCTTCCCCATTTCGACAATCTGCGCCTCATCATCCACCAGCAAGACGCTCTCATCCCCTCTCGGGACAAGCTCAGGGGGAATACGTTCATCTTCAAGGGGGGTGTCCGGAAGCAGGGGCAGGTAAACATGAAAGGTGGTGCCCTTGGCCAGATCGCTCTGAATCACGATATCTCCGCCATGATTCTTGACGATGCCATGCACCACGGAGAGTCCGAGTCCCGTGCCTTTCCCCTTCCTCTTTGTGGTAAAGTAGGGATCAAAGATTCGTTCCATGATCTCATCAGTCATCCCGTGACCGGTGTCGCTCACGCTGAGTTTGAGACATCTTCTGACACCCGGACAGACGGCAATGTCCGCCGAACAATGTTCTGTCTCACTCAGATCGATGCTCAGTTCCCCTGTCTCCTTCATGGACTGAAACCCATTGATGCACAGGTTCATGATGACCTGATGCATCTGACCCGAATCCGCAAGGATCGGCCCACAGTCCCTGACCGACTGGCGGATGGTGATGGTTGCCGGAAGCGTGGCCCTGAGCAGTTTCAGAGATTCCTTGACGATATATTGAATCTTCAGTGGTTTCCGCTGCTGGTCCCCTTGGCGGCTGAAGGTGAGAATCTGTCTCACCACGTCTCTGGCCCGGTAAGACGCTTTCAATATCTGATCCAGATTCGCCTTGGCAACGCTCTCTTTCGGAACTTCGTCCATGGTCATCTGAGTATAACCGATGATCGGGTAGAGGATATTGTTGAAGTCGTGCGCGATCCCTCCCGCGAGTGTGCCGATGGATTCCATTTTCTGAAACTGACGGATCTGGGACTGGAGTTTCTCCCGCTCCTCTTCGGCTTTTTTGCGTTCCCGAATGTCCCGGTAGGTCGTGATCACCGCCTCGGTCTTATCATATTCGACGACCCGGCTGCTCCCTTCCACCGGGATGATTTCCCCCTCCTTGGATATCTGAGCCGACTCAAACAGGATGTGCCGGCATTCTCTCAGATTCCCCATGCGTTCCCGGAACAGGGCCCTGTATTCCGCCGCGACATAGTCTTCGGGTTTCATCTGGAGCAATTCCTCACGGGTATGACCGAGCCGCTTACACGCGGACTGGTTGACGTCCATTATCCGCTCACCGAAATCATGGACAAATATGGCGTCACCCGCGTGGTCAAACAGGGTTCTGTAGCGTTTCTCAGATTCCCGGAGTGCCTCCTCCGCCCGCCTGCGGTCTTCAATATCCTGTATGATGGAGAAGATCAGGCATCTCTCACTCACTTTCAAAACGGTGGAATGGACCTCCACCCCCCGTATTTCTCCGTTTTTCAGCCTGTGGGAAAGGGCAAAGTGTTTTTTTCTGCCAACTTTGACATGCGCCATTTCTGTATCCTTGGACAGCATGTTGATATCCGTGATCTTCATGGTGGTCAGTTCCGACAGAGGGTACCCGTAAAACTCGGAGGATGACTTGTTGGCATGGACAATCTCCCCTGTTTCCGGATCGCTCAGCAGCATGGGCGCGCTGTTCAGCTCAAACATGCTCCGAAACTGGGCCTCACTCTCCCGCAGCCTCCGATTCAGCTTCTTTTTCTCCCACGCGTTCATGATGGCGAAATGCAGCACTTCGGCGGAGACAGGCTTTTTCAGGTAATTGTTCGCACCGAGGCGCAGGGCCTCAATCGCGTTGTCCAGATCACCATGCCCTGTCAGGACAATGGTTTCCAAGTCTTGCCGGATCTTTTTTGATCGTTTCATCAATTCGATGCCGTTCATCCCCGGCATTCGTATGTCCGTGACCAAGACATCAAATTCCTTTTTTTCCAAGGCGGAAAGGGCCTCTGTCCCGTAATAGACGGTCCGTATCGTGTAATCGGACCATCCCCGCTCAAGAACGGATTTCAACTTGTCGCACAGTTCCACCTCATCATCTGCAATCAACACCTTGACATTCATTGTATCTCCTCCATAAGTGTAAACTTGGGGGCCAACGCCCGTGCCCCTGCCGGGCGTATTTATGAGTTTGGGGAGTCCCGTGGGGACTGCTGAAAATAGCCCGGCAATTCATTGCCGGGGTGGGTTGACAGAAGCCCCCCGAGTCCCGTGGGGACGACCGAAACGTCCCATTGCATCTCAACAAGTCCGG
>JAOZRQ010000722.1:1099-2934 GCA_029940115.1 Desulfobacterales bacterium | reverse complement strand
CGGACGAGAAACCCGGCTTTTTCCCAAGCCGTCCGGTTTTCCAACCCCCAAAAAAGCCGGGTTTCTTGGCTCAGTCATTTTTTTGTCCTGTACACAGCCCCGATTTATTCGGCAAGCTCAGACTTCGGTGCCGGATTTGGCAATCCCCGATACTTGTCCCCGATTTAAAGACGTCGGGCATGCTTTTCCCTGATATTAAAGATGTCGGGGACAAGTATCGGGGAAAAGACGTCGGGGACAGGAGCAACGTGTGCCAAGGAGGAGAATGAAGAAAACCAGATTCAATCTGTGAGATTGTGGAGACATGAAAACCATCGCCATATTGAAGAACAGCATACAGGAATACGCTTGGGGATCTCACACCGCGATCCCCGATCTTCTGGGAAAGCCGCACCCTTGGGACAGGCCCCAGGCCGAGCTCTGGATGGGGACCCATCCTAAGGCGCCCTCCCAGGTCAGATATGAGGGGCAATCCGTTTCTCTATCCACGCTGATAGAAACCTATCCCCAAGAAATTCTCGGCAACGCCGCGGCCCAAAAATTTGACAACCACCTGCCGTATCTTTTCAAAGTCCTTGCCGCGGCAAAGCCGCTCTCCATTCAGGCCCATCCGAGCCGGGAGCAGGCCAAGGAGGGCTTTGAAAGGGAGGACCGGTTGGACATCCCTCTGGATGCGCCCGACAGGAACTACAAGGATGACAGGCATAAGCCGGAATGCATCTGCGCGCTGACCCCTTTCTGGGGATTGAACGGCTTTCGCAGGATTCCGGATATCCTTTTCCTGATGGAGAGGACTTGTTCGAAAAGAGTGACCGATGAGTTCGCGGATATTCTGAATTCAAAGGGAACAAAGGGCCTTTTTCATACGCTGATGACCATGGATGATGCCCGGAAAAACGAGGTTGTGGAGGATGCGGTGGGCCACGCGACAGCATCTTCGAAAGATGACCCGGTATCTGAATGGATCATCAGGCTTTACGATGAGTATCCTGGGAATATCGGGGTGCTTTCCCCTCTGTTTCTGAACTTGATCTGTCTTGAACCGGGCCAAGCCATGTTCCTGCCGGCTGGTGAGCTTCACTCCTATCTTGACGGCTTGGGCATCGAACTGATGGCAAATTCGGATAATGTTCTGCGGGGGGGACTGACCCTTAAACATATGGATGTGCCAGCCCTTTTGCAGACACTCAATTTTGACGAGCGGGTGGTCAATGTTCTCAGCCCAAGGAAAATCAGTGATTATGAGGGCGTGTATGATACCCCGGCCCAAGAATTTCTTCTCTCGATTGTCTATGTGAGGCAGGATGAAGCGATGTGTTTCAACACCAGTATCGAAATCCTCTTCTGCACTGAAGGACGGGCCAGGATCACAGACTTTTCGGATCATCCGGCCATTGAGATGACCAAGGGCATATCCGTCATCATCCCTGCTGCTGTGGGAAGATATGCCATTGAAGGGGATGCGGTCTTTTATAAAGCTTCTGTGCCTGAAACGTGAGACGTGAGGCGTGGAACGTGAATCTTGGGGCGTGACGTGAAACTTGGGACGTGGGTGAAATGTGGAGGTGAATCCGTCAATTTTTTTTGGGCACCTTCAAAAAATCCGATAAACAGTGGCATTGTTCATTCATTGGTTTTCTGACTGACATTCAGTTTGTGAATAAGTTTCACAGTTTCAAACCACACCCATGCTTGCGGCATCTCACAAATTTGAGCCTGATATCGGAAACCGGGTTTCTTTGTTTCTGACTGACATTCAGTTTGTGAATAAGTTTCACAATTTCAAACCACACCCATGCTTGCGGCATCTCACAAATTTGAGCCTGATATCGGAA
>JAOZRQ010000722.1:0-999 GCA_029940115.1 Desulfobacterales bacterium | reverse complement strand
ACCGGGTTTCTTTAGAATGTTTTTATCGGACAGCGGCAGGATTCTTATCATTTCAATCCAGAATCCACCAATCTTCCTGAAAACGTCAAAAAAATTACTGATGGCCGAAAAAAAGCTTGACGACATCTGTCAGGATAAAGTATAAAGTAGTTTATTGATGAATTGCTGGGCTGTTTTCACAAGTCCCTCCGGGACAATTACTTGCAAATGCGCCCTGTTTTGATGATTTCCAGTGATGTTTAACCTGAAATTCATAATATGGAATTTTCCTCTATATTCTTTTTTCTTGCAATTTCTGAAAGCTGACATTATTATTGTTCAAGGATAGACGGTGGATTCCCACTTTCATGTTGGGCTGTGACCTCAGATTATGGTCTTTCGCTGGAATGGCTGTAAGAGAGAACGGGAATGAATGAGGGAAAGCGGGATGACGGCAAATGCAACAGAGGATTCCCGCTTTCGCGGGAATGACTGTAAGGGTGAACCGAAAAGACTGTGAGGGAGAACGGGAATGTTCATCGTCCGCGTCACACCGCAGGAAAAAAACCCGGTTTCAGTTGAGGATGAAGCCAAGTGAGAAGAGACCGGGCTTTGCCGCTCAGATTTCCTTGAACCTCAAGGAGGCGACAATCAGCGTGATCCATCAAGGTTGAAAGGCAATGAGCCTCAAATCGTTGAAGGTTGAAAGGCAATGAGACCGCCATTCTTGCACTCCCTTGCCTGAGCCTTCCAGAATGTTGAGGTTGCCAAGGAGATGGACCACAAATCTGGCAATCCTTTCAATCCTGTGAATTCAATCCTGTGAATCAGGGTTCAAAAACGAGGGACAAAAGTTGTCTGCCAAAAACCGGACATAAATTTTCATGCCAAACCAAAAAAAGCGACAGACATCAACATGACGGCGACAATCAAACCTGAACCCCACAGAAACAAACTCACAAACTCACAAACTCACAAACACACAAACTCACAAACTCACAAACTCACAAACTCACAAAC
>JAOZRQ010000721.1 GCA_029940115.1 Desulfobacterales bacterium | reverse complement strand
TTTTTCCCGAACGGACAGATTCCCAAACCGCCAGAAAAAAGAAACCCGGCTTTTTCCCGAACGGACAGATTCCCAAACCGCCAGAAAAAGCCGGGTTTCTTTCCCATTCACTTTTTTTGTACACAGAAATAATACATATCGCGTTAATGGAGTATCTGACTGAGAAACAGCTTGGTCCGGTCATTCTGAGGATTTTCAAAAAATTCTGTTGGCTCGTTTTCCTCAACGACTTGACCGAAATCCATGAAAAGCACCCGGTCAGCCACGCTTTTGGCAAAGCCCATCTCATGGGTGACCACAATCATCGTCATCCCCTCCTTGGCCAGATCAATCATCGCGTCGAGCACTTCCTTGACCATCTCCGGATCCAAGGCGGAGGTCGGTTCATCAAAGAGCATGACATTCGGCCTCATGCAGAGGCTCCGGGCAATGGCCACCCGCTGTTGCTGGCCCCCCGACAACTGTCCCGGATATTTTCCGGCTTGGTCCGCGATATGCACCTTTCCCAGAAAATACATGGCCGTCTCTTCAGCTTCTTTTTTGGCAATTTTGCGGACCCATATGGGACCCAAGGTCAGATTTTCAAGGATGGTCAGGTGGGGAAAAAGGTTGAAATGCTGGAACACCATGCCGACTTCCGCGCGGATTCTTTCAATATTCTTCAAGTTGTTGGTCAGTTCGATGCCATCCACAATGATCTTTCCCCGCTGATGCTCTTCCAGCCGGTTGATGCAACGGATCAGAGTGGATTTTCCGGAACCTGAGGGGCCACAGATGACGATCCGCTCTTTTCTGCAGACAGTCAGGTTGATGTTCTTCAGGACATGGAAATCCCCGAACCATTTGTGCATGTCGGTGATTTCAATGATGGTGTCATTTTTTTCCATAATATTATAGCTCGTCTCGGCATCTTTCATTTTGCCTGAGTTTGTAGTTCCGCCTTTAGGCGGTTTCGCACCGCCTGAAGGCGGAACTACAAACTGAAATGTAAACCCTATAAATGTAAGGATGCCCTCGTCTCTGTTCATGTATCAAGGTAAGCGATAAGGCAAATGGATCTTCGTGAACTTGGACATGAACGGTAAACCATTGGTGTAAACTTAGGGAACGAGGCTCCATTATCGCCGCCCCTGACCCTCAAGGGAACAGTCATTCCCCCCTTGATGGGGTCAGGAGTGTCCTTTCAGGGACTGGGCGATCAGGTTTCCATGCTTGTCCCCGACATTTTTTATCGGGGAACGCGGCACCATGGCAGAAACCGGGTTTCTTTGTTCTTTCAGATCTACTGATAGTCTATTTTGCAGTGAAAGTCAATTACGGATTCCAATTTTTGACAGAATTCTCTGCTTTTTTCATTTGTCACGGACTTGATCTTCGTTTCGGCCAGTCACTCCTCCACTCCGCCGGACTTATGGATGCTGGTTATCGGGTGGATAATTTTATTGACCAACGCAAATATAAAATGATATACAGCAGATCCGATGAGGACAAAGAAACCCGCTTTCTGACATGGTGCCACGTTCCCCGACAAAAAATGTCGGGGACAGGCATGGAAGCGCCTGACCGCCGAGTCCCCTGAGGTTTGAGACCGGGTTTCTTTTTGGCAAGCATTGGGAACAAGAATCCGCGCGGGAGCAAGAGAATGCAGCAGGACAGAATCCGCTGGAATGCGAAATACTTGGACAAGGCGGCACCTTCGGCCAAGCCGGCTGAAATTGTGCGGCAATTTTGTTCCCTCGCTCCCGAAGGCAGAGCACTGGACATCGCGGCCGGCACAGGCAAAAATGCCCTTTTCTTGGCAGAGAAAGGGTTCACAGTGGATGCGGTCGATATCTCCGATGTGGCGATGAGAAAACTTTCGGGCCGTCATCCGAATGCACATCCAGTGTGTGCAGATCTCGACACCTTCGACATACTTAGGGAACAGTACAGCCTCATCCTCAACATCCGGTTCCTGAGCAGGCGGCTGTTTCCCTATATCCGTGAAGGACTTGTTCCCGGGGGAATCCTGATCTTTGAAACCTACCTGGAGGGGCATGGAGAGGATTACTGTCATGCCAGTTGTCGGGACTATCTGTTGAGGGATAATGAACTGCTCCATTCTTTTTTGTCCCTGAAGATCATCTTTTATCAGGAAACCCGGGATCCCAGCAGGACAGATTTCTGTCATATCGCCTCCTTGGTGGGCTGTAAGCTGTGAGCTGTGAGCTGTAAGCTGTGAGCTGTGAGCTGTAAGCTGATGGTCACATTCCATATCACCGGCATCAGCCTGATTCTGATGGTGGTATTTGGCCTGACAACGGCATTGTTCCGTCTCTCCAACTCTTTTTTGGCTCGGACCTTGGCCAGAGTCTATCTGGAGATCATCAGAAACACGCCGCTTCTGGTCCAGCTCTTTTTCATTTATTTTGTCCTGTCTCCCGTGCTTGAGATCAGCCGATTCACCTCCGCGGTGCTGGCCCTGAGTCTCTTTGAAGGCGCGTACGCCTCGGAGATATTCCGCGCGGGGATCGTCTCCATCCAGACGGGCCAATGGGAGTCGGCTTACAGTCTCGGCATGAACACCATTCAGACCTATCAGCACATCATTCTGCCCCAAGCGGTCCGGCGGGTACTCCCCCCTCTGACCAGCCAAGCCATATCGCTGGTCAAGGATTCCGCCTTGGTCAGCGCCATCGCCATATATGATCTCACCATGCAGGGTCAGGCGATTATCGCGGAGACCTATCTGACTTTTGAGCTCTGGTTCACTGTTGCCGCGATATACCTTTTGATCACGTTGAGCCTTTCTGCTGTTGTTCATATGATGCAAAGGCGACTTAAGCGGTGAATTTGTCCGAAAGAAACTACTTTTTTTGAAAAAACCCAGGGCATCCTCACAGTTTGCAGTTCCGCCTTCAGGCGGTGTCGCACCGCCGGTAGGCGGGACTTCAAACGTC
>JAOZRQ010000720.1:2564-2939 GCA_029940115.1 Desulfobacterales bacterium | reverse complement strand
AGGTTTTCGGCAAATGAGCAATGCAAAATTTGAAAAGGCTTTTCTGAAAGCCACCTAATTTTATCAGGCATCACCCACGCCGGCGTTGACAAATCCGGCGTAAAGCCCAGCGTCCTCTCCCTCCCATCAGGCCCCGGGTCAATCGAGGGCCTCGGAGAATCCTTTGAGCCGCAACTCAACAGCGGCACAGCCACATACCGTGTGCCGCTAACGGCCCCGCCCGGAAGAAACGGCTTTGCCCCGCAATTGGCCATAGTTTATAACAGCGGCAATGGCAACGGCCCCTTTGGACTGGGATGGAAAATGGATTTCCCCAGCATCCAGCGACAGACCGACAAGGGCCTCCCCTTTTATACCGACTGGCCGGTCGGTGAG
>JAOZRQ010000720.1:0-2464 GCA_029940115.1 Desulfobacterales bacterium | reverse complement strand
CCTGCCGAAGCGGTCGGTGAGCCTGCCGAAGCGGTCGGTGAGCCTGCCGAAGCGGTCGGTGAGCCTGCCGAAGCGGACACCCTCATCTATTCAAACGGCGAGGAACTGGTCCCCGTGGCTGACGGCTCCTTCCGCTTAGAAAATGAAAGCGAATTCATCCGATTCGCCAAGTCTTCGGACACCTGGACCGCCATACGCAAAGACGGCACCGTCATGCGTTTCGGCACCACCTCGGAAAGCCGAATCCAGGATGACACCGGCCGCATCTTCAAATGGCTCCTCCAAGAGATGACCGACACCAACGGCAACACCATCCGATTCTTCTACGAGAAAAAAGATGCCAGTTTCCAACGCTACTGCACTCGCATTGAGTACAACCCTTCTGCGAGCGCTCAGATGACCATCCAATTTGAATACGAATCCCGACCGGACATCATCACAGACTATCGCGCCCGGTTTGAACTGAAAACAGCGTACCGATGTACGGCCATCCGCATGATGGCAGGGGAGCGGCCAGTCCGATCCTATATCCTGAAATATGCCGTCACAAACGATACTCAGCCCCTTTCGCTCCTCTCCGGCGTCACCCAGTTCGGCACAGAAGGAATGCATTCCCTTCCCCCGGCAGAATTCACCTACGTCTCATTCCAAGGCGACGTTGCACAGCCAGTGAATATCCCGGCCGCGCCGAAACTCAGCCTCAACAACGGAAACATAGACCTGATTGACCTGAACAGTGATGGCCTCCCCGACATCCTCGACACCAATGACACCCCCCAGGATTACCACCTCAACCTCGGCCCGGATGAAGCCGGCACACTCAGATGGTCTGAGAAAACCGCGATGACATCCGCCACCGGAAAATACTTGGACACCGACTCAACCCAACTGGCCGACATGGACGGAGACGGCCGAACCGACCTTCTGGACCTCTTCAACACCGATGTCCAATACTACAAAATCAGCCGATCCGGCACAGAGATGAAATGGGAATATGAATACGACGATTACGGCAACCTGATCCGCCACAAAGAGCATGGCCGGATGGAGGAAGGTTGGGATGACGAGCGGGTCACAGAGACCGTTTTCACGGCCGGGTTTGAATCCGGGCGGTCCGCGTGGATTCTAAACAAGGTCGTGGAGACCCGCACCACCGATGAGAGCGGGGGACTGGCCGCGCATCAGCGTCATTATTACGACGGAAATCTGACACTCGGCGAGGTGAGCAAAGGGAATCTCACCCGCACCGAGGACTGGGTCACGGGGGAGAGATACATTGTGTCGGTCCGAAATGACTATGATGCGTATGGGAATGTCATCGCCACTTACGATCCGTTCCACCCCGCGTCAGGCCATTGGCGGGAGCTGATTTATGACGAAACCTTTCACACCTTTCCTGAGCAGGAGATCATCCATACCGGAAGCGATGCGGTTCCCACACTGACGATATCCGCAACATACAATTACGGTCTCGGTGTGATGACCGCCTCAACCGACTTTAACGGACATACCACGTCTTACGGCTATGACACTTTTGCGCGGCTCACCGCCATCACAAAGCCGCCAGATACAGGGCATACGGTTGAATATGACTACATGCTTGCCCATCCGTTGGAGAACGGCAAGATCATCAACTGGGTCGAAACCCGCCGGCGTGACGGGAGTGCTGACGAATTTCTCCATTCCCGCACCTTTTATGACGGCTTGGGCCGCAAGATCATGACCCGTGCGGAGGGAGAGACATCCGGCCAGGTCGTGGTCACGGATACGGTTCAGTTCAATGCCCGGAAACAGCCGTGGAAAAAATATCTCCCCTATTTTGAGACCGGCACGACGGATTTTGCAGATTGAAGGTCATCACAAACCAGATCCGACATTCCACGGAACTGGAAATAAAAAAACTGGAGAAAGCCTCATAAGATATGGCTTAAAAAGGAATGAGAAGGATTAAGGTGTCGTTTTTAAGTTATTACTCAAGTTTCGCACCCAAATTTTTGAGTAAATACAGATGGTCAAGTCAGTTTCTGGTCCGTCTGACTCAATTTTTGGTCATGATGGGGTGCAAGTGCCTGATCTCACATTGCCCAAAAAGTGGGTTTTTGAGGTCGACCATCTCCTGAAACCCTTGGAAAATGGGCTTACATAGGGGTGCGAAACTTGAGTTATTATTATGAACAGAGGGGGAAGTCAGTCAGAAACGGACTGAAAAATAAATTTTTTGAAAAAAAATGTCTCTGGGATGTTCTTTTCGCTGTCTTTATTATAAACAGAGGAGCGGGCATGGTTGTGTTCCCCAACCGTCTATGGGGAATGGCATCCGGCATGACAGAAAATAAGCAAAGCTATAACGCCCATTTGGCGGGCCTTCGTGGCATCATTCGTAAGATACCATAACAGGAAGTCAGTCAGACCTAAATTGAGCGATTCTTTGGCCTGAATATGATTCTCATCCAGCAATATCAGT
>JAOZRQ010000719.1 GCA_029940115.1 Desulfobacterales bacterium | reverse complement strand
ATCAAGCATCAAGCATCAAGCATCAAGTTTCAAGCATCAAGCATCAAGCATCAAGTTTCAAGCATCAAGCATCAAGCATCAAGCATCAAGCATCAAGCATCAAGTTTCAAGCATCAAGTTTCAAGCATCAAGTTTCAAGCATCAAGCATCAAGCATCAAACATTCAAGTTCCTTCCAGTCAGCCACCTCTATAAAAGGATGCTTTTCCCTGTTCCACGGTTGCTTGAAGAGAACAGGGGTGATGCCGGCATCACTGAGGTGGAAACATGTCTCCAGCCTGTCATCAACAAAATAGGAAATGCCCCTGTTCAAAAGCGTCTCCGCCTTGGCCTCAGATGAGCCGGTCGGGATCACCTCTATTGAAGCCGGGTCAAGGGGCAGAAAGTCCTGCATCCAGTCAATGATGGGCCCGGTGTATGGCCGGGCTGTCACAAAGAGCAACCGGCCCTGTCGCCTGCCGAGTCGGGTCAACACCCGTGGGCACCCCTCTATCGGATTCAGGGGACAGGTATGATTCCCGTCCAGTATCCGGGTGATGATGGCCGCTATGATCTCTCTGTCAATGCCAAGAGATTCTTCGAGAGAGTAACGGGTGATATCCTCATGCCGGAGCCCTTCCAAGTGATATTCATCCCGTGCGATGGCAAGGAACAATCCCATGGTGTCCGCGCACACGCCATCAATGTCAAATGCCACATATGCAGGATCAATCATGTCAGTGACCAGTTGTCAGTTGGGGCGTCTAAAAATGCCAGTTTTCAGCCATGTTTTTTGCCCGACTTTCGGACCCGGCCATGTCGCCGCAAGCACTTGTCCTGACAGGATTTGGGCGGACAGGGGCGGGACAAAAATTGGCTGATTTAGACGGCCTAGTTGTCAGTGATCAGTTGTCAGTGACCCGTTGTCAGTGACCAGTTGTCCAGCCATGTGTCGGCTGTCTGACCATTGGGTCATTTGGCATTGGCCACTGACAACTGTCAAGCCGCCCTTCGTGTCTTCTTCTTCAGCCTGCTGATACGACTTCTGTAAATGATCACCATTTTGGTGTCATTTTCTTTGAGAGCCTTTTCACGCTTTGCTTTTAATCCTCTGATCTTGACCTTGATCTCCCGGACTGAGGTGTCTCTCTGCTTGCCAGACTCCTCCTCAATTCCCTTTGCCTTTTTGATTGCGCTGATCAGCTCAATTTTGTTCATGCCGTGGACACCTGTAATCTCAGGAATTTCCATGGCGGAGTCCCTCAATTCCTTGGCTGTCATCTTTTCCAAGGGTTTTTCCTTGGTTGCCTTTTTTTTGCCACCCATATTTGGTCATCTCCCCATGTAAATTGAGAATTGAAAATTTCCTTGGTTCATTCCCTTTCGCAAAGGGACCAGCGGGGAATTTTGCAAGGCAATTTCACATCGCTTGAACTTTAACCAAGAGGCTTATAAACTATTTTCTCATATGATGTCAACGGTTAGTTGATATTTTGCAAAACATCTCCTGAGAGTGTAAACCTGAACTTGACCAATCCGAACCGAGCGTGGCAGGGATGTTTCACAGGTCCTTAACATGCCTGGTTCTAACGGTTTTTGTGGTTTCCGACATGATCCGCAGATGAACGCGGATGAACGCAGACAGACGCCCACGGCCTGTGAAGCGAGTCAGAGTGCGGGAGCATCAGCGCATTGCAATAAAAAATAGCTGTTTACAGGACAAAAAAATGATTTGAGGAAAAAAACCCGGCTTTTTCTTGCAGTTGGAGAATCGGCCCGTTTGGAAAAAAGCCGGGTTTCTCGCCCATTCCCCAATTTTTTGTCCTGTACACAGAAACAATAGTTCATATTTGAGCGTTGTCAACAAATCCACTTAAAATACTCCTGATTCTAACCAATTTTGTGACCTCTTGCAGTCAGCGGCTATGAGTGAGCAGCCACAGGTGTCATTCCTCGCCGCTTCCAATCCATTTCTGTACCCTGTCAGGCGATATGCTGTCGAGGCATTCTGGTTGGTCACAGTTGGTCTTGCGGGTCTCGAAGCAGGGGGTGCAATATAGGCCATCTTGACGGATCACCTTCACTGACCGACCCAGGGGCCGCCATCTTCTGGGATCAGATGGCCCGAAGATCGCAATCGTGGGCAGTCCCACAAAGGCCGCGAGATGCGTCACACCGGAGTCGTTTCCGATGAACCCGCCTGCGTTTCTGAGCAGGAAGAGGAGTTCCACAGGGTCTGAAAGGGTGTGGATGATCGTGCCATGATCATTTTCCAGGGATACTGCCAAAAAATGCTCGGCAGGACCGAGGATGAATTCAGGCTTCAGCCCCGTTTTTTTGAGGGCCCTCCCAATCTGGACAAAATTTGACAGGGGCCAGTTCTTTCTCCGGCTTCCTGACCCGGGATGGATCAATATTTTTGCCGGATCATATCCGCTGTATCTTCGGTCTGTGTGAGATATCTCCCCATCTTCCAGCAGACCGCATGTTGTCAGGTGAGACAAGACATGATCGGTGACATGGATCGGGCAATGGGGATCGGGCCGAGGCGGGATGACGTGGAGGGGATGATCTGTTGTCCTGCTCATGGACGCGTTCAGCTGTTCAGAACGGGAGAAGGCAAGAGATTCATCACACGCGGCCAGAATCTTTTGCACGTCGGGCGCGACGCTCTTCGTGTAAAGGGACGAGACAGTCGCGGCTTCGAGCGGAAAGCAACTGTCAACAACCCCGAGTTCACAGGCCAGTCTTCCAATCTTGCCCTGACAGATCGCTTGGATCACCGAGAATTTTTCCCTGAGCCGGATGAGGGCCGGAAAGGTCAGCACAACATCGCCGAGCGCGCCTTGATGGATAATCAGAAGCTTTCTCATGTCTGGTTCTAACGGTTTTTGTGGTTTCCGACATGATCCGCGGATGAACGCAGACAGACGCCCACGGCCTGTGCGGCCGGCCAGGGTGCGGGA
>JAOZRQ010000718.1 GCA_029940115.1 Desulfobacterales bacterium | reverse complement strand
GCCGGATTTGGCAATCCGGCAGGAGCTGGAAATGGGGAAGTTGTTTGGTCACGGTCCTTAAGGAATCGGGTCCAAACAACTTTCCCATTTGGATGAACAGACCGTGCGCCCGCATTGGCAGGCGACAGATGAAATGGGCAAGTTATTTGATCGCCGTTCCTAAGCTTACACTTATGGCAAAGTGACAAATATTGAAGATGCCATTCATTTTTCCATTGACTATTGACTCACAAAAATTGTATAAGATTATCGTTTGTAGAGAATTCAACAGCTTTTTGAAGGAGGCAGGTCATGGAACTTAAGCAAAAGGGCTCTGAAGCCAATGTTGGCGGATTCAAACAATTGATGGTCACAATGAAATGGACAACAGCAGCCGACTTTGATCTGGCAGCGGCTTATGAAGGAAAGGATGGCAAGAAGGGTCTGGCTTACTTTGGCGAACTTGGGAATCTGAACGCATTTCCTTTCATGCAGCTCAGCGGCGACGAGGGGGTGGGGGACACCGGCGGTGACAATGAAGAGGTCATGCGCATCACCAAGCTGGATGATATGAAATATGTCTGGATTCTATGCTGGGATTACGGCAAGGTTCAGGAGGGTTCCCCGGCCCGGTTCGAGGACAGCGATGTCTCCCTTTCCGTCATGGACGACAAGGGCACGGCCCATAATGTGACCTTGGATACCGGGGATATGGGCAATGTGGCCCTGCTTGCCACCATTGACAACTCCAGCCCCATCGGAGTGAAACTGATCAACACCAGCAAGGCTGGCACACTCAAAGGGTTGAAGAACCTTCAGCAGTTGGTGGACATCATTGAAAGGTGAGGCGTGAAACGTGAGACGTGAAGTGTGAAACGTGAGGTGTGAAACGTGAGGTGTGAAACGTGAGGTGTGAAACGTGAGGTGTGAAACGTGAGGTGTGAAGTGTGAAACTTGAGGTGTGAAACTTGAGGTGTGAAGTGTGAAACTTGAAACTTGAAGATGAGGGCGTGAAATGTGAGGCGTGAAGTTTGAACATGAGGCGTGAAGTTTGAAACATGAGGCGTGAAGTTTGAAATATGAAACATGATAAGTGAACTTTGAATGTTCATCCTTCATAATTCATCCTTCATCCTTCATCCTTACATAATTCATAATTCATCCTTCATAATTCATAATTCATCCTTCATAATTCATAATTCATCCTTACATCCTTCATCCTTCATTAAATTAGGAGGTCGTATCATGGAACTGAAGCAAAAAGGCGAGGAAGCCAATGTTGGCGGATTCAAGCAACTGATGGTTTCGATGAAATGGACCACCGCGGCCGATTTTGATCTGGCAGCGGCTTATGAAAGCAAGGACGGGAAACAGGGGATGGTTTACTTTGGTGAGCTGGGAGACCTGAACGCGTTCCCCTTCATGCAACTCAGCGGTGACGAGGGCGTGGGCGACAAAGGGGGGGAAAACGAGGAGACCATGCGCATCACCAAGCTGGATGACATGACATATGTCTGGCTTCTGTGCTGGGATTACGGAAAGGTCAAAGATGGTTCGGCAGCCCGGTTCAAGGAGAGCGATGTGACCCTTTCCCTGATGGATGACACCGGCACCACCCATGATGTGGCTCTGGATACCGGAGACATGGGCAATGTGGCCCTGCTTGCGACCATTGACAATTCCAGCCCCATCGGCACCAAGCTGGTCAACACCAGCAAGGCCGGCACACTCAAGGGCTTGGGCAAGCTTGAAGATCTGATGGGAATTATTAAAGGGTAATGGATCAGACA
Source organism: Desulfobacterales bacterium (assembly GCA_029940115.1). Classification (GTDB taxonomy): domain Bacteria; phylum Desulfobacterota; class Desulfobacteria; order Desulfobacterales; family 4be13; genus JAOZRQ01. Next base: position 1,177 of record JAOZRQ010000718.1, on the reverse strand, counting down.
ACCTTGCTCATTATGAGCCGCAGATGGACGCGGATGGCCCGCATGCCGGACAGGGTGCGGACTCATCCGCGGTTTGTCTTCCCAATGAAAATTCTGGAAAACCCCCGATAAAAGATGTCGGGGGCATGCTTTTGGCCGGGTACTTAGCCCATAGCCGATAGCCCACAACCCACAGCCCCGAACCCATTTCAAGGAAATCACAATGGAACTGAAACAAAAAGGCACCAATGCCATGATCGGGGCACGATCTTTGCCCTTGGTGGTCTCTCAGAAGGTGTTTGAAAACATCTGCCACCCTCTGCCTGCCCTTTGCCCCTGTCCGAAACCAGCACAGATAAGGGTACGGGCACGGGCAAGTTTTCAAACACCTTCTACACCTTCTCAAGTATCTCTATGATCTCCGAGCATTTGCGATTAGCCCTCTGCATGATCTTTTCAGCTTCTGCAAGCGTTATCTTCTTATAGCTTTTATCTTCGATATCCTGCATGTTTATAAGTACATTCTGATAGGCTCCCCAGATTCCTGTTTCCAAAGCTTTGGCACCGACCTGTGTGTCTGATTTGGATGCAGGATTGCCGTATCTGGCCACTTCAACCAAGGCAGTCCAGGTTTTGTCGCCCAGCCGCATGACGGATAAGGGAACATTGACTGCTGTCTGCAGACCTGCCTGCATTTTCGCAGTACGCGCCTGTTTTTCGGCTTCTGTTCCCTGAGGCATGCGCATCCCTTCCACATATTCCCTGAAGGCCGATGTGTCGGCATCAATCATCGGAATGAGTTGCCGGGTGAGCTTATGTAGCAGTGGGATGACCTTCATCATATGCGGCTGCGCATCTTCAAATTTTCTCACCCCGTAAGTCAGTTTTGCAACCATTGCGCCGAGACCGACCCCCACCGCAACGATGGCAGCGGATGCGGAACCACCTCCCGGAGCAGAGGACCGGGAACCAATTTCTTCAATAAAGTCACGTACCGTCAATTCGGCCAGAGGTTCCGCGGGCTTCTCTGCGACAATGTATTCGATAATCCTCTCATTAGGGATAAAGGGGGAAATCGAGTTGAGGCCCAGTCGGTCAACTGCAAGGCGAATTTTCTGATCTTCCTCATAGATAAAAAGGCTTTCTTTTTCCATATAATAGTCGGCGGCCATTGTAAGAGAATCTAAGGGAACGATCC
>JAOZRQ010000717.1 GCA_029940115.1 Desulfobacterales bacterium | reverse complement strand
GACGGTGGATTCCCGCTTTCGCGGGAATGACACCAGGATTTGTGCGACAGTGGATTCCCGCTTTCGCGGGAATGACACCAGGATTTGTGCGACAGTGGATTCCCGCTTTCGCGGGAATGACACTAGTACCACGACTTGTAAATTCGTCCCCCTTCATGGGGAATGGGGGAAAAAGTTTTCGGACATCCTGAATCGGATAATGATTCGTGAAATGAATCCACCCCGAATCTCAAATGGCGGAGGACAAATGTCCGAAATCCCCATGAGAGGGGACGAATTTACAAGTTGCTGTACTATTACAGCAATTCATAAGTTCGGCTCCCGCCGGATTGCCAAATCCGGCGGCTCGGATCTGTCAATCGTTCGACGGAGCGTTCGACTGAGCGTTCGACTGAGCGTTCGACTGAGCTCACGCCGAAGTCTCACGCCGAAGTCCGAGCCGAGCGAGGGGGCACGAACTTACAAAGTGGTGTACTAGGAGTTGGTGTAAAAATTTATGTCCAGTTTTTTGCAGACAACTTTTGACCTCTTCATGGCTTGTTCCCTTGTGTGAACTACTAAGGAACCGTGACCAAACAACTTCCCCATTTCCAGCTCCTGCCGGATTGTCAAATCCGGCAGACGTCTCGGATTTGCCAATCCGAAACGGGCGTGGGCCGGGATGTTGTTTGGTCATGGTTCCTAAGGATGGTTTATAAGAAGGGGGACTGCCAGGATTGGTCGTGTATTTTTTTCTCCGACACAAGCCTGTCATTCCGGGCAAATGGCGGGAACCGGCAAGACTCGCGGCTTCATTCCTTTCAGACGAGGTTCCCGCCATTCGAACCGGAATCCACTCTCAATCCCTTCTGGCCTCAAAAAAACTTCAGGTTCCTGAGCGCCAAAACCCGGTTTCTTTTCCTTTGACCTTCACCTCTTGACCGAAACCGGGTTTTTTTCCTGCGGTGTGCCAATCCCTTTGGTATCAAGGAAAACTCAAAATGTCAAACAAAGTGCCATCTTTTGGAAAAAAAGTTGTTGACATTCGATATCCCCTCATGGATGTGTCATGCTCTTCCTCAAACTTTCTGATCTCCTGTCGGTTTTGTCCAGACCCATCTCCAGTCTTTTTATCCCCAATGCCCTCAGTTTTTCAGCCAAGCGTTCGGCTCTTTTTTCAGCCGAATCTGCGCGCTGTCGCTCTCTGATTTTCTCTTGCCGCTCTTTTTTCGGCCGATTCCGCCTTTCTCCGCTCGTGTTCGGCACGGAGACGCTCATTGCGGGCCGCGAGCTTCGACGGGCTGTTGTCGAACAGTATCTCGCCGGCGGTCGCGTCCTCAAAGATCAGTCGCTGTCTCTGCGCGGTCACACCCATCTTCGGAAGTGTCAGGAAGCCATCGGCGTCGGCCGGTGTCTTGCGGGCGCGGTTGCCCCATCTCCGCCAGAGGCGCAACTCAAACTTCTCACGAACCCGGTTTCCCGGGGTTATCGCATCTATGGCGAGATATGTGGGAATCCCCAGACCCGCATAAAAGGGGGCGTTTCTCGTCAGATCCTTGAGATGGGACTTGGCCCATTCGGGAAATCCGGGTTTCTGTCCCGCAACTTTTTGTCCGGTACACAGCTGTATGGGATTGATAAATTCTACTTTTCCTGATATTATCTCTTTGTCTTGGGGAGCCTTAAACTTAAACTTGGACTTAAACTTGAACTTGAACGTGATCGTAAATGAATGTTCACGTCAGGATTCACGCTCAGGTTCAAGTCCAAGTTCAAGTTTGCGGGCACGTTCACAGGGCTCCCCAAAATCCGTTATAATCAGCTTTTTTTTTGACATTGAGACAGAAACAGATTCAGGAGGTGATCATGAGAATTGTCACACGGGCCGATTTTGACAGTGTGGTCTGCGCGATGTTGTTGGTTGAGGTGCTGGAAGATATCAGGGAGCCCCTGGAGTGGGTGGAGCCGAGCGAATTGCAGAGGGGGCAGGCTCATATCAAGGAGGGGGATATCATAGCCAATCTGCCATACCATGAAAATTGCACCCTCTGGTTTGACCATCATTATACGAACCGGATCAGCACCCCCTTTGAAGGCGCGTTCGACATCGCGCCGTCCGCGGCCAGGGTCATCTTTGAATATTATAAGGATAAGTTCAAGCGGGATCATACGAAACTGATCAGAGAGACCGACCGAATTGATTCCGCGGATCTCTCCCAAGACGAGGTGCTTCATCCTGAAAATCATCCCTATCTTCTGATCTCCATGACCATTTCAAGCCGCGAAAAGTCTGACAAGCCTTACTGGAACCAGATGGTTGATCTGCTCGGAAAGTCTGACATCAGCGAGGTGCTTGAGGATCCGGAGGTCCGAAGGCGGTGTGAGGCTGTCATCAAACAGAACCGCGCGTACAAGACCTATTTGAAGGACCATACCCGTTTGGAAGGGCATGTCTCTGTCACTGACTTCCGGCCCCTCAAAGAGGCACCTTCGGGAAATCGGTTTCTGGTTTACTCCCTGTTTCCGGATGCCATCGTGAATGTGAGGATCCGCTATGACAAAGATGACCCGGAGAAGATCATACTCGGGGTTGGACACAGCATTTTCAATATGAAATGCCATGTGAATGCGGGGCTCATGCTTTCGGAATTCGAGGGGGGCGGCCATCGGGGCGCGGGTGCGTGCCGGTTTGATGTCTCCCGGGCGGATGCGTACCTCCCGAAAATCATTGACATCCTGATGAAGAATGAGGCGAATGAAAGATGCCAAAATGAAATTTTGGCAGAGCCAAAGGCGACAGAGCCCCCCGGAGTGCCAAAATGAAATTTTGGCAGAGCCAAAGGCGACAGAGCCCCCGGAGTGCCAAAATGAAATTTTGGCAGAGCCAAAGGCGACAAAGGCGACAGAGCCCCCGGAGTGCCAAAATGAAATTTTGGCAGAGCCGACAGAGCCCCCGGAGTGCCAAAATGAAA
>JAOZRQ010000716.1 GCA_029940115.1 Desulfobacterales bacterium | reverse complement strand
TTGCTTGAGCCTCCACAAGCAATGATGGGACAAAAGTTTCCCGCCAAAAAGCCGGACAAAAGTTTCACCCACATTCGACAATCAACGCAAAAAAAAGGCAGCCATCAACATGACGGCAACAATCAAACCCGAACCCTACGGAAACAACTCACAAACTCATCAAACTCTTTAAACTCACAAACTCTTTAAACTGATTTACATGGGAGAGATCATGCTCAGGGAACCTCATGTCATCGGAGACTCTCTGATTCATCAGATGGATCCGAGGGTCAGACTGGTCTTCGCGACGGTTTACGCTTTTGTCGTTGCGCTTTCAGACCGTTTCCCCACGCTCCTCGCCGCACTTTTCCTCTCGTTTCTGCTGATTCTTCTGGCCCGGCTGAACATCCGGGATGTTGCCGGGAGGCTGGCGATCCTCAACAGTCTGATGATCTTCCTTTGGGTGGCGTTGCCACTGACGTTTGAAGGCGATCCCCTGTTCACCGTGGGACCGCTTACCGCGACCCGGGCGGGCGTGGTGCTTTCCGCACAGATCACACTGAAATCAAATGCGATCCTCGCCGCATTCATCGCCCTGATCGCGACGTGCCCCCTGGTGACGCTCGGACACGCGATGAACCGTCTGCACGTCCCCGAAAAGATCGTCCATCTTCTTCTGCTGACCTATCGGTATGTCTTTGTGATCGAAGGGGAATACCAGCGATTGTCCAAGGCCGCGAAGCTCCGGTGCTTCCGCCCGAAAACCGACATGCATACCTACAGAACTTATGCCTACTTCATCGGCATGCTCTTTGTCCGCGCCGCTGCCCAGGCCAAGCGAGTGCATGACGCCATGGTGTGCCGCGGATTCAACGGAAAATTCCACTGCCTCAGCGAGTTTTCCCTGACCCGCATGGATAGGATCTGGGCGGCTCTGATGACCGCCGCGATCATCGGATTGGAGATTCTGGAATGGATGGAGACAACTTGATTGTTGACTTGCATGATGTCTGTTTTTCCTACCCCCACACGAAAAGGATGGTGCTGGATCATCTGACGTTCCATCTGCGAAGGGGGGAGAAGATCGGGCTTATCGGACATAACGGGAGCGGCAAGACCACCCTTCTTCATATGATCATGGGCCTGATCCACCCGTCATCCGGCTCCATTCGGATTTTCGGAGAGCCGGCCCGAACAGAGGATGATTTCCTTTCCATCCGTCGGAGAATCGGCTTTCTCTTTCAGAACGCGGATGACCAGCTCTTCAGTCCCACCGTGCTGGAAGACGTGGCCTTCGGCCCCCTGAATCTGGGCAAAACCCCGGCCCAGGCCCTCGACATTTCCCTTAAGACACTAAAGAAGTTGAATCTGAAAGGATTTGAGGATCGGGTGACCCACCGGTTGTCCGGAGGAGAGAAAAAGCTGGTCTCACTGGCGACGGTCTTGGTCATGGAGCCTGAGGTGCTTCTCTTGGACGAACCGACCACCGGCTTGGATGAATCCACAAGGGAGCGGATCATCACCATTCTGAACGATCTTGATATCAGCCATATCATCGTCTCCCACGAATACGATTTTCTGACCGAGACCACACGCAACATCTATGGCATGGAGGAGGGGCGGATCGTCCATAACGGCGATTCATCCGCCATGCACAGCCACTACCATCGTCATTCCATGGGAGCGCATCCCCATGAGCATCACTCGTGACATTTTCGGGTCAGATGACGGGAATGACAGAAAAATCATCCAGATAGAGGCCCGTAGGGGCCGACATGTTTGTAGTAGTAGTATCTGATTATAACGGATTTCGGGGAGCCCTGCCCGTGCCCATTCCCCGTTGCGGGTGCCTCACATGCCCACATGCATGTTCACGCCCATGGGCGACGGGCATGTCCGTGCCCATGGCAGGGCAATGGGGCAGGGCAAGGGCTCCCTAAATCCGTTATAATCAGAAAACAACCAAACAACAACCATCAACCTTTGATTTACATAGGAGCGGGCATGGTCGGCTCGCCGACCATCTAGTACAGCAATTCATAAGTTCGTCACCCCCTCTGCTCCCGCCGGACTTCGGCGTGAGCTCAGTCGAACGATTGCCAAATCCGGCGGCAATCTGAGGCGATCAAGGGGTACGAATTTAAAAAGTGGTGTACTAGGGGAAATGGTATTTCTGAACCTGAACTTGAACTGAAAAGTTCAGGTTCACGTTCACGTTCAGGAATATCGATACCATAACAGGATGACAATGCGGACATATCTTAAAGAAAGAATCGGCAAGCCCGAACTCTTCACCGGCAGGAAGAAGGAGCTCGCCTTTTTCCTGGACTGGATTGACAGAACAAAACAGGAAGTCTCCCAAAGCACCGCGATCCTGTCCCGGAGAAAGACCAGCAAGACCGCCCTGTTGCAGACTGTTCAACATCACGTTTGAGAAGAATGACGGGGTGGTTCCCTTTTATTTTGAGATCAGGGAGACGGACAGATGGATCCTTGACTTTGCCAGAGACTTCCTCCTCTCCTTCATCTGGCAGTACATCGCCTTTCACAGCAGGAAGCCGGAATACATGGAACATATCGAGTATGATTTTTCAAAGGCTGTCCGGTCCGCCAAAGATGAAAAACTGGATTACCTCATCAGCACCATTAAATCGGCATGGAAAGCCTTTGAGAGAGAGGATGATGACTTGCTGTGGGAGATCGCCCGCGAGGCTCCACGGGGCGGGTGCCTCTCTACCATGATGAGCGGGTTGCCCGCCGTTGCACGAGCCGGGCTTTCAGATTGACGTCTTTGCCAAGACAGGAAGTGAAGGCTATTCCTTCATCGGCGAGGTGAAGAACCGGAAGGCGAAGTTCAGCGTGAGGGAGGCAATGGAATTCCGGGAGAAGGCCGGGGAGCTGATGAGGCTTGAGGATGTCGGCAAGGCCGTGCTGTTCGTCTTCTCCGTGAGCGGCTTCTTCAAGAACACCCT
>JAOZRQ010000196.1 GCA_029940115.1 Desulfobacterales bacterium | reverse complement strand
CCTGGATTCTCATCCATGCATGTGTCGTCGCCGGGCGACGTCATGGACGCTCCCATGTAAATCAGTTTGAAGAGTTTGTGAGTTGGTTCTGTAGGGTTTGGGTTTGTTTGTTGCCCACGCGCCATCTTCCATCGTCTTTTTGCCTTGGCGCAAAAACTTGTGTCCCAGTTTTTGGCAGAAAAGTTTTGTCCGTTGTGAACTGCATGGATCGGGTTTGGCAAGAATGGGCCTCAAATCCCGTTGTCCGGCGATCAGCTTGCAACAAATCTGATTCTAACCAGCTTGCAACAAATCTGATTCTAACGGATTTTGTGGTTGCATAGGATTTCAGACGGCTGTGATCCCTGCAGACCGCGGATGAACGCGGATGAACGCCGATGCTCCCGCACCCTGGCCGGCCGCACAGGCCGTGAGCGTCTGTCTGCGTTCATCCGCGTTCATCTGCGGATCATGTCGGAAACCACAAAAACCGTTAGAACCAGCAACAAATTGAGAAGCCGGGTTTCTATTCAATCTGCGCGCCGAAACCGAACAACCCATCCGATGCGAGAATGGCCGGCGATCCGTTCCAAGGCTGGGATCGGGCGATTTCAAGCTCTTCGGGTTCGATTTTGATGATGTGATCCAACTCCCCTGACTCCCACATCTTCTCCATGGTCAGGCAGTCGGACCAGATGTTCCCACAATAGGTCTCAAGGGCAGTCATCTGGCCCATGGTGATCAAGCGCGGGCGCAGGGCGATTTTGATGGGACCGAGGAGATAGGTGAACTGTTGTGCCACGGCCAGTTTTTTCTGAAGTTCCACGGCTTCCAACACCTCCCCGTAATCCATGTTCAGAATGGCCGCATTGAGCCGATCGGTGGCCTCGCGCACACTCATGTCGGACCGGAGCACCGCAAGGGGCTGGACCCCGCCGCCGCTTCCCACATTCGTTGGCACGTCGCCGTATCTGCCCAGAAAGCCGAACATCCCCTCCGCGCCGAACAGGCACCGGAAATCTGTCTGGTAGCGGGTCTCCACAACCCAGCGGGTTTCCATGTCAAGTTCAGGCAGGGTTTCGGCCCAGAGATCCAAGTCTATTTTCTCTTGGACGATGTAGTCCCCTGTCTTGAGGGCCATTTCTATAATATCATCGGTTTCAGGGTTTATTCCGCCCACACGGACCCCTTTTCCGGAATAGCCGCGCTCCGGTTTCAGCACCAAGTTGTCCCAGTTTGCCCGGGTCCATTCGATCAGATCCGGAATATCCTCCCCATTGGGGCCTAGGGCCCGGCGCGGGTAAAACTGCCGGGTCCAGGGGGTCCGCTCGATGGTCTCCTTGTGGAAACGGTCTCTGTGCTGGGGGTCGGTCACGATCTCAAACATGCTCTTGACATTGATGGGCTCGGTCCCCCGGGGATTGACGACTCGTCCCTCCCTCACCGCCTGAAGCAATGGGGTCAGGTTCTGCTTCCGGTGCAAGTTCAGAAGCACATCGGTGTTAAAATCCATGAAGATTATGGAGACGGGTTGCCCCTGCCAGCAGACTCGGCCGTTTTCCAGTTCCAGCTCATGGGGGGCCATGAGCGCGCCGGAGAGGCCCGCGACCGCGTCCAACTGTGCGGCAAGATTCCTGTTTTCCACCACATCTTCCAAGGTCTCTTCCTCCGCAACCACCGCAATCAGACCCGGATTTTGCCCCTCCCTCAACCGGTGCGATTCCGTCAGCATCTTCACAAATCCATGGACCGGATAGAGTTGCGGATGGTCAAAATCGATATCCACATCCATGGAAGTGTTCTGAAAAAGCTTTTTCCAGACCGCCTTCGCGATCTCCTGAGTGATCCGTTGATAATCCCAGCCTCCGGGACTCCCCAAGTTCCACTCTGAATGATACCCGATAAATTGATCCAAAATTATCCTCCAAAATTTTAAAGCCGAAATTTGGCATCTTTCATTTTGCTCAAAAAGTGGTTCACACATTTCAGCTTGCAGTTTCGCCTCTCGGCGGTTTCGCACCGCCTGAAGGCGGAACTGCAAACTTGAATGTAAACTCATAAAATGTAAGGCTCTAACATACTTGATGGTTGGTTTCAATAAAATTATTCATTCCTCAAGCTTGACTCGGGACAGGGAATCAATTATAAAAGGTAAGGGTTAAAGGGTCTCGTGAGTTCTCTGGAAATCCTGAAAGGCTATTCCCGTAAGGAACCATGACCAAACAACATCCCGGCCCACGCTCGTTTCGGATTGGCAAATCCGAGACGTCTGCCGGATTTGGCAATCCGGCAGGAGCTGGAAATGGGGAAGTTGTTTGGTCACGGTTCCTAAGTGTCTGAAATCACTGGCACCCGGGATTTTGTGCCTGTTTTCCGACTGTCAATGTTTTCAGCATGTTACAAGAACTTGCGACTGACGAGAAAGGGTTAAGGATTGCCAAAATTCCTGAGTAAGAAAGGTGAATCATATGCATGACATTCCCACCATCTCCAAGATCAGAACCGGGAATTACAAAAACCTGATGATGAAGGATGATCTCCGGTTAAACCATCTGAATCTGTTCATCGGTCCGAATGGTTCCGGAAAAAGCAACCTGATCAACCTGCTCAGTTTCATAAAAAACTGTCTGATTTCCAAGCCGGTTGCGGGAAGGGGGATTACTGGCTTTGAGGAGGCGGTTGATGAATTTGGAGACTGGAGAATTCTGGATGGCACGGTCTCCCCTCCAGCCACAGTCAGTTTCAGATTTGAGATGACTCCCACAGAGATTATTCCAAAGGGAGCCGGATTTGAATTGGATCTGATGGTAAAGGATTCAGCAAAGAAGGTCATTGTCAACCGAGAGTCACTTTATGATGTCCAGACAACATCCGAACCATTTTATTATTACAGTTCCCATGATAGGGAAAGCGGCAAGGGAGTTGTCTCTGTTTACACTGATTCGCAAAAGCAGAAAAGCCGCTTTGAACCATTGTCTGATGTCCCTGTGAACAGACTAACCCTGACATCTGTTTCGGAACTGCTGGAGGCCAGCCATTTTCCTCCGGAAAACACACCGATTTACAAAGTCCGCCGACATATTGCAGACACCTTGGAGAGTTGGCAGTTTTGCAACGCAAACAACATGAATTTGCAACATATTCGGAAAGCAGAATCCAAGATCGGTCCTGGAGATTTGTTCCTCTCTCCTTCTGGCGAGAACCTGCCACTTGTGATGGACAATCTGATCCAAAAAGATTTCGACTTCGATGAGAGAATCAATGACGCGATGAAAGAAGCCTTGCCTTGGACCAGAAAAATAAGGGCCGTGCGTTCAGGCCGGTTGTCCCTCACTGTTGAATGCGTTAGGTAAGACAGGAAAAAGCTTGGCAGATCAGATAAAAGTGCGTCTGGATGTCGCGTTATCATTCGGAACCTGTGATCTGATCCTCGTCTTGGATGATCTGGATTGTCATGATGCTGTTCATCAGAAAGAGATGTTTTCGGATGCGATTGACAGCAAGGCAGCAAATATAAAAAGGTGTATCGGCTTTGCTTCACCAGAACTGGAGGTATGGATTTTGGCAGACTGGGAAAACACCTTCGCCAAACATCTGGATTTCAGGAAATTTCACAGAGGAATGCAACACAGGTTGCGTACAGAGCATAATTTTTCCTTTGATGACCCGGAATGTTTTTCTGAATATGATCCAGACAGGGATGCATGCAGAGAAAAGCTTTCAGAGTCTGTAAGACTGGCAGAAAAGCTGGCCCCTTTCTCAAAAGGAAGCCATACGCCCGAATTGCTTAAGAAGGTTGATTCGAAAAGAATTTCTGTCAAATGCCCTCTATTCAAGGAATTACACATTTGCTTGAAAACATTCTGCAATGAGGTGATATGAACGCCAAAAATGAACCTGTCATCCAATACCAAGAGCAGATCCGATTCGAGTGCCAGAGTTGTTCCGGCAGATTCTGGATTGACAAGAGCGAATTCAAGGAGGGGATCAGGCATTGCCCCTTGTGCGGAATCACCGAGTTCAAGCTTGTTGAGGACAACAAGGAGAATGGCGGCGCGATTCCTCTTGACGGCGGCGGCCTGTCTGAAAGCCATGGAGAGAAAGAGAGAGCCGTCTGGGAAAGACTTTATGAAAAAAAGGGGTCAGATTTTCCCATCCTGCTGAATCATGAAAAAATTTTTCTCATCATGGGGGGCACCATTTTTCTGACGCTTTTCATCATCGCCCAGTATAAGATGGCCGCGGGACACGCCCTGATACTCGACACCGTCTTTGCAACCATAGCGACATTGGTGGGCATATTTCTCTCCGAGACAATCATCGAACAGGTGAAAGTCTATTTCGGCGAAACCTTGAGAGAGAAAGTCAATGTCAACCATCTGATGAAGTCATTGAAATTGAACACATACCCTGAACCGAAAATCGAGTTCTTCCTCGCGATGATGTATGCTGTGACATGTTTTTTTGTTGCCCTGAGATTGTGGACTCTGGATGCTGACATTTCCCATCTGCCTGAAACCACTCGGGGAATGCTCCTGAAAATCGGCTTGGCAACCCATATGGATGTGGAGAGCGAATTTCCCATGATGCTGATGTTTGCGCTGATATCGGGATTTGTTCTGCTCGGCGCCTTGCTCTCACTCTATTTTCTGATTGAACCTCGCCTCTCCCTGAAATTGAGAAACCGCCTCTCTTATCCTTTCACATATGGGTTTGGCATGTTCCGGGTGTTCCATGAAATATTCAGAAGCATCGTCAAAATCATCCTGTTCATCATGATCACTTGGCGGGAGTTTATGTCAGGCTGCTTTTACCTGCTCGTCAAAATCCTGATAGGGCTTGAAAGAAAACATAATTTTTTGAACATCGCGGAAATTGAATACCTGATATATGTCAGGGCATTCCTGATTGTCGTGGGTCCCATCGGATATATCCTGGTGTTCGCGATCAGATATTAACCCCGTACCTGCCCGCCTCGCCCTTGCCCGAAAAACGGGGAAGGGGAAGGGCACGGGCGCGGGCAACGAGGGAACCCGAATGGCCGAACATGAAGATGACCTTTCCGAACTGCTGAAAGATGTCCAGTCCATTGATATCCAAGAGACTGAATATGATGTGTCTGCGCTTGTCAATCAGCAGAATGACGCGGAATCTCTTGAAAAGGCGAATGTCAAGGCCCGCCTGATCGTCAGCACACTCTCCCTTCTTGTGGGGGTCGCGCTGATGGTTGTCAAGTTCTATGTTTACCGGCTCACCCACTCCGCAGCGGTCATTTCCGACATTCTCATATCTGCCATGAACGCGGGCACGGCGGTTTTTGCGCTGGGAAACATCCTGCTCACGACCAAGGATGCCAAGGACCTTCAGTCCCTGCGCCAAGAGAAGATCAGATACTTTTCGGCAGGTTTCAAGGGGACCTTGATCATTCTCGCCACGATGGGCGTTCTGATGGCTGGCTCCTCCCAAGCCTTCTATCCCAGGCAACTTTCCGAGCTTCAACAGGGGATGCTGTTCCTTCTCATCGCGGGTGTGGTCAAGCTCTTTTTGGGTTTCAAGCTGATCCGTGTGGGGGAGCGGACTGAAACCCCCCTTCTCACCGAACACGGCAGGGAGATGTGGAGAGACATGTACGGGTCCGGCGCGGTGCTGATCAGCCTCTTCATCGGCCTGATGACAGGCGTGTTCTGGCTGGACGGCTGGGTCGCCTGCCTGATCGGGATCCATATTCTTGCCAAAGGCGGCACCCTGATCCTTCTCCCCTTCAAAGGCATCAGGGAGGATGTGTCCGAACCCGACTTTCTGAATGTGCTCGTCAGACTGGTGAACGAGCATCGCAAGGACACATGGATTGACATTCACCAGCTTCGGGCGTGGCACGCCAAAAAACGGATCAACATCAAGTTCCATCTGATTCTGCCCCGGGATTTCACTTTGGAAAGGGCGGAACTCGAGTCCAAGGAATTGAGAAGAATCTTCAATGACAAGTTCGGGGGGAAGGCGGCAAACGCCTTCATCCACAGCGAACCCTGCATTGAGACCGACTGCCCCTTTTGCAGCCGGTACCGCTGTCCCCTGCGGGAGCGGGAAGGCCCCAAACGGGAGCATCGTTGGAACCTCAACACCTTGACCGCAAGGGGTGGGCCGGCCGAACGGTTGCAGAAAAAGGAATGGGACGTGCCGCCCAAAATCATGTCGAGAGCCATGGCCGTCACGGTGGAGAACCGGCGTCTGATGGAATGGCTGTTCGAGATTTTCTCGGAAAAGTGGCTGAATTATGAATCTGTTCTGGTGAAAATGGAGGCCGCGGACCCTGAGTTTCGAGAAACGGCCTTGGCTGAGGAATTGCTGAGGCAGCAACGGCCGGAACTGCGGCGAATGCTCGCGCGGATGCAGATGTATCTGTTGCCTGTGCCAAAAGCTGGGGTGCTGGCTGTCTGCGAAGATATCCAAGAGATGGATGAGCATACCGATCGGGCCGCCGCCTTGGGGCTTTTGGAGATCACGCGTGACGCGTCCGAAAAGGTCTATCGTATGTTGCCGCTCTTGTCCCAAAACCTGAAAGCGGAATTTCCAGAGGATCGGAATGACCGGCATCATATGGCCGCCATGACGTTGTATCGCATCTGGTGGGAGGGGGAGATGGAAGCGCCCACCGAGGCCCAGTGCCTTGAGATTTTCAGGCTTGCTTTGGCAAGTCAGGCGCGGGAGATGGCTTTGGAAATGTCGGATCATCTCACGAGTCTCTGGAACGACCGCGGGGAATTTGAGAAGTCTGTCCGTTTGTATGAAAAGGCCCTGAAGATATCGGAGAACAATTATCGCCTGTTGCGTAATCTCGCACGGGTGGAAAAAAGGCTCGGGAACCTCGACAACGCGCTGACCTATTACAAGCAGGCCCTGCCGCATTTCCCCGAGGAGGACCGGCGGGGCCGGGCCTCGGTGTTGCATCATATGGCGGAAATTCACGCCAAACAATACCGGGTCAAGGGAGCGTTGATCTTCTTCCGGCAGGCATTGGAACTCTGGGAGAGCATCCATGCCATGGAGGATAAGGCCGACACGCTGACCTGCATGGCCGAAATATATGCGAATCAGGAGAAGAACGAAAGGGCCCTGAAACTTTTCCGTCAAGCCTTGGATATTCGGCAAGATGCCAGCGACATGCAGGGCAAGGCAGAGATACTCCATCAGATGGCGGAGATCCATACGAAACAGGGGGAGACCGACAAAGCGCTACCCCTGTATCAGCAATCCTTGGAGACCAAGGAGAAGATCGGCAGCCTCAGGGAGATGGAGGCGGACATTGATTCGATGGCAAAGATATACACCGGCCAAGGTCAGATCAACAAGGCATTGAATCTTTATCAGAAACTGCTGGAAATCAAGACCAAGCTGAACGACGAAAAGGGAAAAGCGGCCATCATTGCAAAAATGTCCCAGCTCTCGGTGACGCTCCTGAAACATCTCAAATCGCCGGACGTGGAGAAGGTCAAAAAATTCATGGCGAAGAATTGATGCTTGATGTTCACCTTAGAAGGTGTTTGAAAACTCCCTTGCCCGTGCCCCTGCCCGAACTGGGGCATGGGCAGAGGGGCAACAGGTGTTTGAAAACTCTGCCCGCGCCCTTGTACGTGCCCAGTTTCCGGGGCACGGCACGGGCAAGGTGGTTTTCTAACCTTAACCCTTAACCCTTAACCCTTAACCCTTCATCCTTCCTTTCAATCACTGCCATCACTTGGTTGCCTGATCCGATATATTCGATCCGGTCAAAGCTGAGGGTCCGGGCCATGTGGATGCCGCGTCCGTTGGGATCAAAGGCCCGATCTGGTCTGAATTCCATGAATGACCGCCAGTCGAACCCGGGGCCCTGATCCCGTACGAGGAACCGGATCTCCGTGTCTGAGCTTTCAAACTGGACAACCACTTTCCGGGGCGCGTTCTCCGGCAGGGCCAGTCGGCGTTTCAGTTCGGTCTCCCATTCGTCCTTCTCAAGGAGCGCCGCTTTCTCCTCATAGGTGATCCCGATATTGCCGTGTTCCACCGCGTTCAGCAACAACTCCCACAGACCGAGCGCGACCTTGTTCGATCTGGGGCAGACACTCGCCAGCAGGCTGGAAAGCATTTGCGCCTCTTCTGGAGTCTGCAATTCAAAATACCCGATTCTTGTCATGTTGAACGGGTTTTCAACTTGACGAAGCCCTTTCCACAAGGATCGGTAAAGGAGACGACCGGATAGCGCAGTCTTGACCACTGCCAGAAATATCTTCTTTCTCAGCGGCTTTGTGAGATAATAGTTCACGCCCGCCTGAAGTCCCTCGGCGATCTCCTCCGCCTTGTCCATCGAGGTCTGAAAGATCACCGGAACCATCTTGAGCGTCTCATGCGTCTTCATCTTGGCGAGCACGTCCATACCGGTCATATGCGGCATCTTTCTGTCCAGAATGACCGCATCGTAATCTTCGGGCCTCTTTTCCAACAATTCCCAAGCGGTCAAGCCATCTTCAGCCGAAACGACCCGGCAACTCTCCTCTTTCAGCAGGGTGACGACAAGCGACAGGTTGACCCGTTCATCATCCGCAACCAGTATGGTTGGTGTCATAAGTGTTCCTATGTTCTGTTCTGGTTCATCCTCTGGCCATAACGGATTTAGGGAAGCCCGTGCCCCTCCCCGTTCTTCATCCTCATCTTCATCATGATTGCCTTGCTCCCTTTGTAGGTGACCTGATCTGCGTACATTTTTGCCACCGCGATGCCTCTGCCGGACAGACGGGTGAGATTCTCCTCACGGGTCGGATCAGGGACAGCCGCCAAGTCAAACCCGGGACCCTCATCTTCCACAGAAATTTCCAGGTGATCGGGGTGATGCAGACATTCGATGAGAATCATCTTGTCGCCATACTTGTCCGAGTGTTTTCGTTCATCATAAATCTGCCGATACTTCTCCGATCCGTAAAAATCAGAATCATTTTTCAGCGCGGTCATCTCCAGATTCCCGTGTTCGACTGCGTTGCTCAACACTTCGGAAAATGCGATTTTCATAAGCTTCATGTTTACAAGGGTGCCATGCTTCTCCTCAAGATGCGTCATGACAAAGTCAATCACGGAATCAATGCGGATATGCCTTGTCTTCATTTTGAACACGCACTTTTCCGGTGTGCAGAATCGGTTTCCCGGCATTGGAAAGGTATTCTCATCTCCATCAGAAAAACGGATCGCCAAGATGATGACATCATCTTGGAATGCTTGTTTCTGTCGAAACTGGAAAGCGGCGCTGACAATATCCTCGACAATGGTATGCAGACCCCATTTTCCACACCTGACAATCCCCTCCACGGCCTTGTTCCCGAAAATTTCATGGTCTTCGGATCGGGCCTCGGTGACACCGTCTGTGAACGCGATGAAGATATCCCCTTTTTGAAGGGTGAACACGTTGCACTTGATCAGCGGATTGTCAAAGATGCCGAGGGGCAGGCCAGTCGGTTTCAGACGTATTTTCTCGTCATCTCTGAGAATGACCGGAAACGGCAATCCGCTCAGATAATAGGTGAGGGTCATGGCTTCGAGGTCCATCCGTCCGCAGAAGGCCACAATCACATCGTCGGGAAGCGTAGTCTTGCAGATGATCCCATTCAGATGCCTGCATATGGTTGCCGGGTCGGCTTCTGTCTTTGATATTTCCCTGAAGAGCGTTTTCAGGGTGCTGGCCGTCATGGCCGCGGGAATCCCGTGCCCGGTGACATCGGCAAGGAAGATGAGAAACCGCTTTTCATTTAGTTTCAGAATCTCCAGCACGTCTCCGCCGATGCGCTTGGCAGGAACAGACTTCACATGAATCTCCACTCCGGGCATCATCGGCATCTCAGGCTCCAGAACCAAGTCGTAGATCTCTTGGGCTCTGGCCATTTCCAGATCAAAGGCCCGCCTCTGTCCCTCTCTTTCGGTGATATCCTCCACAAAACCTTCCAAATAGAGCGGCGCGGCGTCACCATTCCGGACTGCTCGCATCGTTACTTGGGCGATGAGGATTGTCTTGTCTTTCCGAAAAAATTCCATCTGAATCGCAATCCATCCATTGCAACCCAGAGTCGTCCCAAGGGTCTCTTTTCGCTGATCCGGCTGAACATACAATTTTGATATGTCCTTCACAGTGGAGACCATCTCGTCAGGAGATGCAAACCCGAATATCCGGGCCATGGCAGGGTTCACCCGTATGAATTCCCCTTCCATGGAAGCCTGATAGATGCCAAAGGGCGCGTTCTCAAACACCTCCCGATATCTCCGTTCGGATGCCTGCAACGCCTCTTGGGAGCACCTTCTTTCGATGATCTCCTGCTGAAGTGCGGCGTTCATCTGTCTCAATTCTTCACTCGCCTGCCGCAACCGCTCTCTCAGCCGATGTTTCTCCTCGGCGGATTGAACGGAGACCCGGAGCGCGGTTTTGTTGATCGGTTTTTGCAGGAAATCAACCCCCCCACGCCGCATGAAATGCACCACCAGATCAATATCCGCATATCCGGTGATCGCGATGACAAGGGTGTCCGGACATATCCTCAACACCTCTTCCGTCAGTTCCAACCCGCTGATATCTGGCATATTGATATCCGTCAGGAGGATATCCACCGGCGCGTCGCGTATCATGGCCAGCGCATCCTCGCCAGAGTTGGCGATGCGAACGTGATAGGGGGTGTTGGCCAGCATGTAGGATACGAGTTCTGTGATGCTCTCCTCATCATCCACTACCAGCAAGCTCAGTTGTTCGGGTGCGTTGTCGTGCATTTTTCAATCAAAGAAGGTTTCAAGTTTCAAGTTTCAAACCTTTATTTCCGGAATAAGGTTATCCAACATGAGGGATTCAAACACTTCTCTGATGGAGTCGTTGAGCGGCGCGACATAGATGTTGCCGCCAATGGATTTGAATCGCCTGTAGAACATCAGTATCTTGCCGATGCCGTGGCTGTTGATCATGCTGATCTCTCCAAAATCAATGACGATCTCCTTTTCCCCTTTGCTGTAAAGCTCCATCAGAGCGGCCTTGAATTCCTCACCGGCATTCAGATCGTCAATGTCCCTCAGAATCTTGACGATGACCCGATCTCCTCTCCTTTCTGTTGATGTTGTCATCTCCTCCTCCCATGTAAATCAGTTAAAGAGTTTGTGAGTTGGTGAGTTGGTGAGTTGGTTTCTGTGGGGTTCAGGTTTGATTGTTGCC
>JAOZRQ010000195.1 GCA_029940115.1 Desulfobacterales bacterium | reverse complement strand
CAAAAAAACGATGAATCCCGCGCCAACAAGGAAGGACGGCAATCCGTGCAATCCGCGCAATCCGCATGATCCGCGGTTCGAACGCGAGGGAACAACACCTTGCCTGACATCCCAAGTTTTTCTTGGTGATGGGGGAAACGCGTCAAGACGCAAGAAGGGCTGCTTAGTCATTGAGGTTGAGAGGCAATGAGTCTCAAACTGTGGAGGTTGAAGGGCAATGGGACCGCCTTTCTTGCACTCCCTTTGTTGAGCTCTCCCGTGCTTGAGCCGGCGTCCTGAAAGCTTGCGCTGAACCTTGGTTGAGCCTTCTGGCAGGTCAAATTGAGGATGGGCAAAAGTTTCCCGCCAAAAAGCCGGACAAAAGTTTTCGCCACATCAACAATCGACACACAAAAATGGCAAACATCAACATGACGGAAACAAACAAACCTGAACCCCACGGAAACAACTCACAAACTCATTAAACTCATTAAACTCACAAACTCACAAACTTGATTTACATAGGAGATAAGAGATGAGAACGATAAAGATAGCCAACGCAAAAAAGCGGGACGCGTCTGTCAGCTTTGAGACGAAACAGAAGGGGAGCGGGATCGAACATGTCCTGCCGGACGGCTCGAATCCGAAAAACGTCAGGATACTCAAGTCCTCGATTGAGCAGGATTTGCCTGCGTTGCTTGAGAAATACGGAGACCTGGACAATGTGGCTGAAGCCATCATAAATGGGGATCCGGAGATTGACATGGAGAAGAGCGGGTTTCTGCTCGACTCCGCCAGAAAGCTCTTCATGACAAAGGATCATAAAATCCTCTACGGAGTTGATCTTTATGAGGTGCTCAGGGAGCCTGACGGGTCTGAAAAAGATCGACATCTTTACACCAAAACCCAGTCAAACATCAACGTGGAGGCCCCGATCCGGTGGAGCGGCAAATTCTTTCCCAAAACCGAAGCCATCAGGAAGTTCGTCTTTTCAAAGAAATATCAGATCCGGCATGTGAACGGCCTGAGCTATGATTTCCTGCACGACATCGCCAAAGAGCTTCACGAGAAGGACGCGTTGATGCTGATCGGATCCGGCAAGAAGGGAATGTTGCCGCTGATTTTCCATGACGGGGCCATCCCGTATCGCGGCTTTCTTGAAGGCCGGGTCAAAGCGGATGCCTACTGCCTGATACTGCATCTGACCCAGCTGGAGCTGAAGGAACTCTCGTGAGCTCACAGTTCGTAGTTCCGCCTTCAGGCGGTGTTGCACCGCCTGAAGGCGGAACTACAAACTTGTAATGCCCTCATTTTTGTCTTGATTTCACAGTTCCAATCAGATATAAAGAGGATATCTGTTGGAATTGGAATTAAATTTACCCATAAAATTGAAAGGAGAAACAGATGGCAAATTTTTTTGTTGACGTGCGCGTAAAGCTTCTTGTTCCCCTGATGGCGATGCTTCTTGTGATGACGGCCTGTGGCGGGGGAGGGAACTCCTCATCCGCCAAGCCCTTGCCCGGTGGGGATTTCAACAAATTTTTTCCCAAGGAAAGCGGTGGATTCGATGTCACTTTCACTCAGGAAAAATCTGGCATGGCTCAGGCCAAGCTGAAGAAAGGCGGAAAAGAGGTGGCCACGCTTACGATCAGCGACCTGATCAACAATTCGAGTGCTGCCGGAAAATTTAAGAGCAGCACCACGAAAATCGGAGGCTATCCCTCTGCCAGCAGCGGCAGCAAGGGAACCACTCTTTTGGTGGGAAACCGCTTTCAGGTACAGGTGCGTTCCAAAGGAAGCGACTTTGCCGAGGGAGATCGCAAGATATGGTTGGAAAAATTTAACCTCAGCGGTTTGGCCAAGCTCAAGTAACCAATCCGAAACTCGAAACAACTCCGAACTCCGAAACTCGAAACAACTCCGAATGACCGAAATTCAAAATTTGGATTTTCGGATTTGTCCTGGATTTCGACATTCGGATTTGTCCCAGATTTCGGATTTCGGATTTTTTCTGATTATAACGCTTTTTCGGGCAGGGGCACGGACTCCCCCAAATCCGTTATAATCAGGATTTTCTCAGCATGGTTACACTCAAATGAACAACTTCCCATCCCTGCTTCTGAAGGGGCATGGGAAATAAGGAGAATTCTTATGGGTTTTCTTGGTTTTGGCAAAGAAGATACCATTGTTGATCTTGTCAATGATCTGCCAACGTCTGGCCCGACGGTGTTGAGTCTGAAGGCACTTGATTTCATCGTGCCTGGCGAGTGGAACAATCCCACCAACTTTGATGAGATGTTGCGGGTCGTCACGGAAGAGGAGGACGAGGAATTTCTGGAGTCGGTCAAAAACCGGGCGATTGAACTTTACAATGACAAATCGGAAGGGTATCAGTCGGCCATACGGATATACAGTCGGATCGACACGTCGGACAAGGCATTGGGAACCGCCGCGTTCGCCGACAAACTGTCTCAGAGCTTCAGCCTCCTCTCCTTTCTCGATTATCTCACCCCCAAGGCAGACACCGCTCAGACCATTGACCTGACGTTGAAGGTCATCGCAGAGTTGCTCGCCTTCACCAAGATCAACGGGATCCCCGGGGACAGCATCGGCGATTTTGTTGGCGCGCTGGGGGATTATGCGGGTGAGGCGAAGATGCGGATGGTCGCGCTCCTCTGCTTTGACGGACTGATCCCCCTTGGGCCTGATTTTATCAGTTTGGGCATGGGAGCCTTGGAGGGACTCACCTCTTCCGAGTTGGAGGAGAGCGACACGTTCAGCAGCATCAGCGAATATGTTCCGGGTGGGGACAGTGACGGCAAGCTCGGCTTCATTCGCGAGGGGTTCGCCGCCACTCAGGAATGGATGAGCAACTTTGTTGCCGAACATGACCTGTCGGCAGACAAGGTGGTCAGCAACCTGAAAAACTATGTGGATGTGTCGGATGACAAGCTCGACTATCTGGCCGCGTTTCTGGACATGTTTACCAACTACTTCCGGCATACCGGCACCCAAACAACAGCCATTCGGCTGATTGAACGGGCGGTGAACGAAGTTTGAACTCGGCCAATCGCTTATAATTCGGCCAATCGCTTATAATGAAGGATAAGTGCCTGGCCAAAAGTTTTCAAGGATGCCTCCATACGCATCAAGTTAAGAACGCGACCCTGTTTTTGCTGACTCCATGAGATGGCCGCCGGCAGGAGGGCCGCACTGGGCGGGGATTCAGGAATCAGGCCGGCCCTTTAGCTTGATGCACATGGGGAAAGCCCGTGAAACTTGATGCTGGATGCAAGATGCTGGCTACCAACTTCCAAGCATCACGAATCACGCATCACGAATCACAAGTCACGAATCACGCATCACAAGTCACGAATCACGCATCACGAGTCACGCATCACGCATCACGAGTCACGCATCACAAGTCACGCATCACAAATCACGAGTCACGCATCACAAATCACGAGTCACGCATCACAAATCACGTCTCTTCACACGTGTCCATATATCTTATGATGAGGCGGACAGTGATTGAGACAATGACGCTGGTGCTCATAATGACAAGCAACACAGGTACCCATGTATATCCGTGATATTCAGAGGTTTCACGGGCCACGGATATCCCCACCATGGCGAACAGGAAGACAAGGAACATGGAGGCAATGGCGACTAGGGAGACCAGTTCGGAATCGTACCAAGGCGTGATGATTTTTCGATATACAGGGTTCGGATCAAGCCGCATAATGATCCCCATCATACTTATTATTTCTCGATCATCAAGTTTTTTCTGTCATTCCTGTGAAAGCAGGAATCCACTGCCCTCTGATCCCCAAAGGTGGATCCCTGCGTTCGCAGGAATGGCAGGCTTTTTGGCCGAATCGGGTCAGAAAACTTGATCCTCGAGTATTTGAAAAAAATCAAGAGCCCACATGATGTGCAACTTTCAAAAGAAACCCAGTTTTTGAAAAAACTTTGGCCAAATGACCATCCCATTCTGTCTGAAAAAAAAATATCAAAAAAAATCTCCTTTTCAAAAGAAACCCAGTTTTTTGAAAAAACTTTGGCCAGATGACCATCCCATTCTGTCTGAAAAAAAATATCAAAAAAAATCTCCTCTCTACCTATCTGTTTTTCTTTGCAATTTTACTCCCCTTTTCATAACCCACTAATACTACATATTGATTTTTTCTGTTGACACACAACAATATATTGTGTACTCAGGGATTTCTTTGGAAGCGAGTGCCCGCAACTTTCATGTGAATAACGGGTACAAAATTTTTGTCTCTCTTTTCTGTGTACAGGACAAAAAAAATGATTGAGGAGGGAAACCCGGCTTTTTCTCGCAGTTGGGGATTCTGCCTGTTTGGGAAAAAGCCGGGTTTCTCGCCTTCGCGACTTTTTGTCCTGTACACAGCTCTCTTTTAGTACAAAGAAACTGGAAAAAAAACCGGTTTCTTTCACAGAAATCAAAACGCGGAGGTGACATCGGTGTTTGAAGCTATCAAGAAACGGGATGGAAGACAGGCTGAGTTTGACGCATCAAAAATCACAAAAGCCATTTCCTTGGCCGGCAAGGCCACCGGAGAATTTGATGAGCGGGAGGCCAGAAGGTTGATGCTTCGGGTGCTGACCTTGGCACATGAGGTCTGCGGCCCTGTTCCGGAAGTGGAGGATATCCAGGATATCGTGGAACGGGTGCTTCTCGACTCCCCGTTTCACAAGACCGCCAAAGCCTACATCTTGTACCGGGAACAGCACTCCCAACTCCGGAACCTGGCCACCAAAGCCAATGTGGACCTGGTGGAGCAGTACATCCGGAAGCTCGACTGGAAGATCAGGGAGAACAGCAACATGTGCTATTCCCTCCAAGGACTGAACAATTACATCTCATCGGATGTCACCTCCGAATACTGGCTCAACCAAATATATCCCCCTGAAGTCAGGGACGCGCATAAGAACGGGGACATTCACATTCATGATCTGAACCAGTTATCTGTCTACACATACTTCGGCAAAGAGGTCGTCGTGGCCAAGTATCGTGGGGAGTTGCTGACGCTTTCGTTTGAACAGCTTTATGAGATGGCAGACGCAGAAGAGACGCTTCTGAACGAGAAGGACCAAGCATGGGCCAAGCATCCGTCCGATCTGTGGGTTATGGACAAAGAGGGTTGGACACGCGTCACGCGTCTGGTACGCAAGGGCAAGGAGAGGCCGATGCGCTTTGTGAAAAACCGGGGAGGCCGCAGTGTCATCGTGACCGAGGATCATCCGATGGTGACTGCGCGTGGCGCGATGCCGTCCAAGGATGTCCAGATAAAAGCGGACACGCTGTTCACAGTGGATATGGTAAGCCGTCTCTCCCAAGAGTCTCTCTTCTCTGTGGATCGCATTGACTTGGTTCACGAGCTTCGCTCGCGAGGCTTCAACGGGCGTGACGGCGACACGCCTTACTTCAACGGCTTCCCGGTTTCAGAATGCCAAGACGATTCGGATGGGGTGGTGCATACCCTCTCCTTCTGTGGCCCCCGTTACATCCGGCTGACAGAGGCATTCGGGTTCTTCGTGGGGTTGACACTGGCAGAAGGCTACCTCACTTATGACAACAAGTCATATTTTATCACCATGAGTTCCCGGAGAAGCGAATACTTGGAACGTGCGAACGCGGGGTTGCACCAACATGGGTGGAGCGGTGTCATCACTCATCGAAATCATGATGACATATATGAGCTTCGCATCCGTAACCGCTTCCTTCGTTTCCTGTTTGACAAAGTTTTCCAGATCATGCCCGGTTCCAGGAACAAGACGCTTCCTGTGGGCTTTCTCTCTTATTCCCAAGAGTTCATCCGCGGGATGGTCGCCGGTGTCCTTGACGGAGATGGTGCCGCTAACGGGAAGACCGGAGTACAGCTTCGCATGGCCTCTCGGACCCTTTTGGAGCAGATGGCCATCGTGCTCCCCTTCTTGGGACTTTTCCCGCGTGATCGGAATTGTGAAGGCGTCGGAACCGTTCGGGAGTATGCAGGAAGGACAATCACCCAGAATTTTCCCATTTACGGCCTCGGATTTCGCAAAATTGGCGGCGTTTTTCTGCCTTCAGAGAAGTATAAGGCACTCGAACCTTCGGTAAGGGCATGGCAGGATGAGACCGTTGACGCGTGGCATAAGGTGCTGAACAATGCCGAGACCAACATCCCCGATGAGTACATCTATGACATCACCACCGAAACGCATACCTTGGTGGTGAACGGCTTGTGGAACCACAACTGTGTCGGGTGGGACTTTCAGGATCTCCTGTTGCAGGGGTTCAGGGGCGTTCCAGGCAAAATCGAAAGCGCGCCGCCCAAGCACTTCAGGACCGCCTTGGGGCAACTGGTCAACTTCATCTACACCCTGCAGGGAGAGTGTTATTCTGATGACACAGAGGTGTTGACCGACAACGGTTGGAAGCTGTTCAAGGATATGGATAAGGAGAACGACAAGGTCCATACCTTGAATCCGGCAACAAAGGAAATCGAAATCCAGAGACCCGTCAACTATTTTGAGTTTGAAAATAATGGAAAGGGAATGATCCATTTCAAAAATGATGAAACGGATCTTCTGGTGACCCCGAATCACAACATGCTGGTTTCCCAACACGGCTCGGATGCAATGGAATATCGGTTCGTAAAGGCAGGTGAGTGGGATCCGGAAACCGATCTGATTCCCACAGGCGGAATGGGAGACAATTTGCGTTGCATCAGGATGGCAGGAGAATCCATAAGAGAGACGGCATACACAGGCAAGGTCTATTGTGTGGAAGTGCCGAACCATACCCTGTATGTCAGAAGAAACGGCAAGGCCACTTGGTGTGGCAACAGTGCCGGCGCGCAAGCCGTCTCCAACTTCGACACACTTCTCGCCCCGTTTGTGCGGTATGACCAGTTGAGTTACCCGGAAGTGAGGCAGGCGATGCAGGAGTTTGTGTTCAACGCGAACATTCCCACCCGGGTCGGCTTTCAGTGCATGTCCGAAGACACTGAGATCCTCACGCCCGAGGGATGGATGGGGTATGCGGATGTCAAGGTTGGACAGATCATAAAGACATTTGACACAACCACCGGAAAACTTGAAGATCTGCCGGTCAGAAGGATGTTTGCAAGGCCATACAACGGGGAGATGTATCATCTGACGAACAGCGATCAGGACCAACTGCTCTCTCCCGGGCACAGGATTGTGAGAAAATCCCATGGGGCCAATGCCTACCTTCTTGAAGAGATCGAGAAGGTGGTGGAAAGCCAGTCTCCCGTGATGATACCGATGATCGGAAACGGCAAGCCGGCGCGGGATATCTCTGACAGGGATATTCAGGACACACAGATCGAGAATCTGGAAAAGGTGAACTATTCCGGTGTCATCTGGTGCCCCAACACCGATAATGAGACCGTTGTCGCGAGGAGAAACGGGAAGGCGTTCATCACAGGGAACACCCCCTTTTTCAACATCACCATGGACCTGGAAGTCCCCTCCACCCTCAAAGACCAGCCGGTCATCATCGGCGGCAAGCATCAGGAGGGAACGTATGCCGATTTCCAGCCGGAAATGGACATGATCAACCAAGCCTTTGCCGAAATCATGATGGAAGGGGACTCGGCAGGCAGAGTCTTCACCTTCCCCATCCCGACCTACAACATCACACCTGATTTTGACTGGGAGAATCCGAATCTGGAGAAGATATGGATCATGACCGGCAAGTTTGGCACGCCCTACTACAGCAACTTTGTGAACTCAGACATGTCGCCGGAAGATGTCCGCTCAATGTGTTGTCGCCTCAGGTTGAGCAACAAGGAACTGATCAAGCGCGGGGGGGGCCTTTTCGGTGCGAATCCGCTGACCGGAAGTATCGGCGTGGCAACCATCAATCTCCCCCGCATCGGCCACCTCTCGGAAAAAGAGGGGGCTTTTTTCGACCGCCTGAAAGAAATGGTCCGCCTTGCAAAGGAGAGCTTGGGCATCAAGCGGAAGCTCCTTGAAAACTTCACGGAAAAGGACCTGTACCCATACTCCAAATTTTATCTGCGGGAAGTGAAGAACCGTATGGGCCTTTACTGGAAGAACCATTTCTCCACCATCGGGATCATCGGCATGAACGAGGCATGTCTGAATTTCCTAAGCAAGGATATCGGGACTCAGGAGGGCGCGGCCTTTTCCCTCCGGGTCATGGACTTCATCCGTGACATGCTCGTGGAGATACAGGAGGAGACCGGCGACCTCTTCAACTTGGAGGCCACCCCCGCGGAGGGGACCTCCTACCGCCTAGCCATGCTCGACAGGGAAAGGTATCCTGACATCGTCTGCGCGAATGACAGCGACGACGCCTGCCACGCGGAGAAAGAACCGTATTATACCAACTCCACCCAGTTGCCGGTCAACTATACCGATGACATCTTCGAAATGTTGAGCCTCCAAGATGAGCTTCAGACCAAATACACAGGGGGTACTGTCCTCCACATTTACCTCGGTGAGATGGTGAGCGACGTTGAGACCGTGAAGAACTTGGTCAGAAAAATCACCGCCCATTTCAAGCTCCCCTATTTCACCCTCACCCCGACCTTCAGCATATGCCCCTCCCACGGATACCTGAACGGCGAGCAGGAGAGATGTCCCGTCTGCGATGCCGAAACCGAAGTCTATTCAAGGGTTGTCGGATACCTGAGGCCTGTGAACCAATGGAACAAGGGGAAGCAGGCCGAGTTTGTCAGGAGAAGGACGTTCAGTGTGGGAAACTCGGAACCTGAAATCCCGAACTGACTCATAACCTTCGGACTCTGAAAGCACTGAAACAAAATCATCACCTGACCCGGAATGGGAGGATTGACATGCTTGATGCTTGATGTTGGATTGGAAGCCCAGCATCCAGCATCCAGCATCAAAGTTGCCACTCCAAGTGGGCCAGGGAAGGCTCGGGCAAGGAAACCATGACTCTCGGCGGCATCCAAAAAAGTTCCATGATTGATTATCCCGGAAAGATCAGTTGCATCCTCTTTCTTTCAGGGTGCAATTTCAACTGCCCTTACTGCCATAATCCGAAATTGGCAAAGGGTTGCACGGATTGTCCCCATTCCCCGATAAAAGATGTCGGGGAGAAGTTTCTGAAAGAGAAGAACATCTATGATTTTCTGGAAAAACGCAAAGACTTTCTGGATGGCGTGGTGATTTCAGGAGGGGAGCCGACTCTCCAGAAGGACCTCGTTTCGCTCTGCCAAAGGATCAAGGCCATGGGATATCCGGTAAAGGTGGATACCAACGGCAGCCGGCCCTTGGTGATAAAAGGGCTGATAGAGATGAAACTGGTGGATTACATTGCCATGGACATCAAGACCGACCCGTTTCATTATTCTCCCCTGATCAAAAAAGACTGCAATCCCCAAGATATCCTTTCAAGCATCCGCATCATCATGACCTCGGGACTCCCTTATGAATTCAAGACCACCTGCATAAAGCCGCTGGTCAATGCCCAAGTCGTCGAAAACATCTCCCGCATCATTCAGGGGGCAGATATGTATGCCTTGCAACAGTTCCATCATACTGAGGTGTTGCACCCTGAATTCTTCCAGAAAGATGAACAGAACTATACCCAAGATGAACTGACGCGCCTGAAATCCATCGCGGAGACCCGGGTGCAGAAGTGCATCCTTCGCTGATTTATCTGAACCGTTTCCAGCCGCCTTCTGCCTCTTAACCGCACAGGTTGAGTTTTTTTGAAACTTAGCTTTTTTCGCGCAAACCATGGGAAATTTCATCTCAGAATGACCCGTATCCTTGACATGGCACAGCTTTCAGCTTATCTTATGTTCTCAGGACAAGAAACCCGGCTTTTTTTTGCAGTTGGGAAGTCGGCCCTTTTGGAAAAAGCCGGGTTTCTTGCTTGGGGAAAGAAACCCGGCTTTTTTTTGCAGTTGGGAAGTCGGCCCTTTTGGGAAAAAGAAACCCGGCTTTTTTTTGCAGTTGGAAAGTCGGCCCTTTTGGAAAAAAACCGGGTTTCTTGCTTGGGGGAAAGAAACCCGGCTTTTTTTTTGCAGTTGGAGCAATATAATCCACTTACAGGAAATCAGAAAATGTCCGAAGATTATTACAAAATACTTGGTATCAGCAAAAAGGCTTCTGATGATGAAATCAAAAAGGCGTATCGGAAGCTTGCCATGAAATATCACCCGGACCATACTCAGGGGGACAAGACGGCTGAAGAGAAGTTCAAGAAGATCAGTGAGGCGTATGCGGTTCTGAGTGACAAGGAGAAACGGCAACAGTATGACACATTCGGCGCGGCCGGGTTCCAACAGCGTTACACCCAAGAAGACATCTTCAAAGGGTTCGATTTTTCAAACATTTTCAAAGACCTCGGATTCGGGGCCAACCTCTTTGGGGGAAAAAGGGAAGGCACACGATTTTCATTTGGCGGGGTGCCCTTCGGACCTAGCCCAAGGCAACAGCATCCCTCTGAGGTCAAAGGATCTGACCTGACCTATGAGATGCCCCTGACATTGCAGGAAGTGGCCATGGGAGCCAGCAAGACTGTCAATTTCCACCACAAAGGACAATCTGAGAATCTGACCGTCAAGATCCCCAAAGGAATGATCACAGGCAAAAAACTGCGGCTTGTGGGAAAAGGGGAGGCGAGCCCTTATGGAGGCCCTCCAGGTGACCTGTTCATCCAGGCCAAAGTGATGAACGATTCGGTTTACACCTACGAGGGACATGACCTGCATGTCAATCGGGAAATAAAGCTCACCCAAGCGATCTTGGGGACAAGCATCCCTGTGCCCACCATCGAGGGCAGGGAACTCAGCCTGAAAGTGCCCCCGGGCACAAAGCACAAAACCAAGATGCGCCTTTCCGGCCACGGACTTCCAGATATGCAGGGGAATGAGAAGGGAAATCTGTATGTGTGCATCCATGTCAACATGCCGGCGAACCTCGACGAAAGGCAAAAAGAACTGGTTGAGAGTTTGGCAGAGACGGGATTGTGACGGGCGTATTTATAAGTTGGGGCTGTGTACAGGACAAAAAGTCGGGAACGGGCGGGAAACCCGGCTTTTTTCCCAAAAGGACCGACTTCCCAACTGCAAGAAGAAGCCGGGTTTCTTTCCTCAGTCACCTTTTTTGTCCTGTACACAAAAGTTGGGGGAGTCCCCAAACAGTCTGGAAACCCATTTTGGGATGGATCCCCAGT
>JAOZRQ010000715.1 GCA_029940115.1 Desulfobacterales bacterium | reverse complement strand
CAAAGCAAGCTTTGCACTCCGGATATGACTCGCAAAGCAGGCTTTGCACTCCGGATATGATGGTGACTCACAAAGCAAGCTTTGCACTCCGGATATGATGGCGACTCGCAAAGCAGGCTTTGCACTCCGGACATGATGGCGACTCACAAAGCAAGCTTTGCACTCCGGACATGATGAACCGATCAGCCATCCGGAGGAGTGCAAGGCTTGCCTTGCGAGTGGGCAACATTGAGGCGAAACCCTCAAACACCAAACATCCAAACACCAAACACCTAAGACAATGAAAAATCTGTTTAAAGGATATTCCTTGGCGTTTATTGAAAAATATCCAGACTGCCCCGAACCGCTTGCCCTGCGTGTCTATACCTCCCGTCTGATCAGTGCGGACACCCGCTTGGTGCTTCACGGCGGCGGAAACACGTCTGTGAAACTCTCCCTGAAAAACATTGTGGGGGAAGAGGAGGAGGTGATCTTTGTCAAAGGGAGCGGATGGGACATGGCCGCGATTGAGCCGGAAGGGTTTACCGGCTTGAGACTAAGTCCCCTCCGAAAGCTTCGGAGCCTTGATTTCCTGTCGGATGAGGAGATGGACAATTTCCTGAAAATCAACAGGATATCCGCATATTCTCCAGATCCGTCAGTCGAAGCGCTTCTCCACGCGTTCCTCCCCCACAAGTATGTTGACCATACCCATGCGGACAGCATCCTTGTCCTGACCAACCAGAAACATGGGGAGGATCGGGCGAAGGAGGCCCTCGGGCCAGAAATTGCCGTGATTCCTTACACCCGATCTGGGCTTCCGCTGGCAAGGGCCGTGGTTGAGGCTTATGAGAGAAACCCAGAGACAGAGGGAATCGTGGTGATGAATCACGGCATATTCACCTTTGCCGAGGATGCGGAGAGTGCTTATGGGAAGATGATCGCATATGTCTCCCGGGCAGACGCGTATATTGAGGATCGGATAAAGGACAAGCCGCTGGCGACGTCTAAGGTCGTACCGTCTCCGGCAGATTCCGAATCGGCCCTGACACGGTGCGCGCAGTTCATCCGGGGGATATGCGCGCAGGCGGATGTTGAGGGAAAGCCGCGCCGGCTTCATCTAAATATTCGGAACACGCCGGATCTCGTGGCGGCATCTCTCTCCGAAGAAGCCCCGGATATATGCCGTTCCGGTGTCCTCACCCCCGACCATGCCATCCGCACAAAAAATGCCATGGCCTATATCGAATCGGTACCGGAAAGTGATGATGAGTTGAAGGGAGTCGTAAACCGGGCTGTGGAGACCTTTGCGGCAGATTATCAGAAATATTTCCATAAATATGCCGTTGGCAAGGGGATTGACCAAAGTGCCCTGAACCCCGCTCCCGTGCTCTTCTTTGTGGCGGGTCTCGGACTGATGGCCCTCGGCCCCACCCGGAAAGCGGCCCGTATTGCCGCAGACATCGCTGAACATACGGTATGGGCCAAACACAGAGCATCCGCGATGGGGGAATATCTTCCCATCTCCGACGAGCATGTGTTTGACATGGAATATTGGCCGATGCAGCGGAAGAAGCTGGATCGTTCCGAATCTCCGCCACTAAAGGGTCAGGTGGCCCTCATCACGGGCGCGGGGGGCGCTATAGGGTTCGGCATTGCAAAGCAGTTGCTCAATGCCGGCGCGGCGGTGGCCATATCCGATTTTAACAAAGCCCGGTTGGAAAATGTCCACACCATTCTGACAGCCGAACACGACCCGGACTTGGTGAAACCGGTTATATTCGATGTGACGGATTATAAGGCCGTGGAAAGGGCATTCAAAGAGATCAGCCTTGCATTCGGCGGGATTGACATCGTAGTCCCAAACGCCGGCACGGCGTATGTCGCCAAGCTTGAAGACCTTGAGCCGGAGAAGCTGGATCAGGTCATCGCGGTGAATCTAAAAGGGACCTTCACGGTGATCAAGGCGTCCATTCCGATTTTCAGGAGACAGGGAACCGGGGGAAACATCGTGGTGATCAGCACGAAAAATGTCTTTGATCCGGGCGCGTGTTTCGGCGCGTACAGCGCATCCAAGGCCGGCGCACATCAAATTTCAAAGATCGCCGCGCTGGAACTGGCCGAACTCGGGGTCCGGGTCAATATGATCAACCCGGACGCGATATTCGGCGATGAGAACGTATGCTCGGGACTCTGGGAGCTGGTCGGGGCCGAGCGGATGAAATCCCGGGGACTCGACCCCGAAGGCTTGCAGGCGTATTACTGCGAGCGGAGCCTGCTGAAACAGCGGGTACTGGCGGAGCATGTCGGGAACGCGGTGGTCTTCTTTGCCAGCGACCTGACGCCCACCACCGGCGCGGCCCTGCCGGTGGACGGGGGGAATCCCGCGGCGTTTCCGAGATAGAAGAAACCCGGCTTTTCCCAAGTGGCCGACTCCTTTTCGGTCAAAAAAGCCGGGTTTCTTTCCCATTGACCCTTGAACGTCAACATGAACTCGTGGGAAAGAAACCCCGTGCTTTTCCCCAAGCGGGCGGGGTCCTTTTCGCCGCCAACCAACAACGGACAACAGACAACTTGCACAGGAGCGGCCATGACGTCGCTTGGCGACAAAATCAAAAATGGCGTGAACCTGTTGAAATGCATGGAAAAACGGTGATTTGAAGGTAAATATTCGGTAAACCCCGTGCTCGCTCCCGCCGGATTGCCAAATCCGGCGGGATGGCGGCTCGGAGTCGTCGATGCTCGGCAGACCCCGTGCCCGCTCCCCGAAGGCGGACCTCCCATTGCAGCTCGTGGCTGACTGAAAAGATGCCGCCCGACTCTGCCAACGAGGACGCCTGCACCATGAGGGATGACGGGTGTCAACAACCTTCTGCGCCACAAACCCGCACAAACCCAAAAAAATGATGAATCCCACGCCAGCAAGGAAGGACGGCAATCCGTGGAATCCGCGTGATCCGCCTGATCCGCGGTTCAA
>JAOZRQ010000714.1 GCA_029940115.1 Desulfobacterales bacterium | reverse complement strand
CCTCCGAGTTCCATTATCATCAATACTCAGTTGTTCACAATTACAACAATGGAGCAACCTTGGACTACCTGATGCCTCTTTTATCAGCATGATCGGATCTCTTGTCCTGAATTCAGTCGCAAAGAAATCTTTGTTGGGTTTTTCAAGCCGCAGAATAAAATCTTTGTTTCGTGTCTTTGAAAGCTCTTCAAGCCGGATAGACTCCAATTGTTTCAGAACAGCCATGATCGCTTTCAATTCCGCTTTATAGACAGGTGTCTCGATGTCATGATGCGACAGCGGATTGAGCAAGGCATCTTTGTAAATCGCCAAATCCTCATAGTTGACGTAGGAAAGGCTTTCATCCTGACAGAAATCTTTCAGAGCAATAATCAGGTCATTCAGGTTTTTCTGTGTGGTACCATAATTTTTTGTTTTCTCATCCTGCGGAACCTGTCTCACCCGATACGCGGGTTTCAACAAATCTCTCAGTACGCGTTCACACTCTTTTCGCAAATACATCCCAGCGGCAGGATAATCATGGCTGACGATGTAATCTTCCGCTTTTTTGAGATACGCCTTGCTCGGAATGATATGAGGGACTTCAAAGCCTGATGAATCATCAACATACATTTCCAAAAATGACCAGCTGTCTTTGGATTTACGTTTGAACCAGTCTTTGGCAAATTCAAACCAATGCCGATCATAGGTGGTCAGAAAAATCTGAAAATCGGCAAAATTGTCCTGTAAAATGTGCAAGAGCGGGATCCGGTTCGACATGTCCAGTCCGATGAAAATATCGTCAAGAAACAGCATCCTATAATTCGCTGGTTCCGGAATAATTTTTAAGGAAGATAGGTACATACACAGCGCTAATGCGGACAGGCGGGCCTCATTTAGAAAATCTTCATACCTGCTTGTGATATTCTCGCCAAAGTACGTTGGTGTAATCGTGATTTCTTTACCTGCAAAGACTTTTTTACTGCCCCTTCTCTGAATGCTGAGACTCGGCTTTTCAAAGGTAATGGTCACATGGTGATTGAAATAGCGATTCAGCCAATCATTTGTTTTCTCAGACAAATCTTGTAAAAATGCCTCCAAGCCATCATTGAAGTTCGGCAAAGCTGTATTGATCACCCGTTTATACTCCTTGGTAGAGGCTTTCAACTGTAAGGCATTATTAATGTCAGTCCAATCTTCTCCGAATGTTCGCCCGCTTTTGCGATTTGTGTGGTAGGGTAAAATGGTTTCAATCAGGATAGAAAACAGATCCGGGCGTTTTGCTTCATTTCCAGCCAAATAGACGCGTAACAGGCGTTTGTAGGTGAAGAACGGATTATGACGATATGTGTCTGTCAGAAAGTTCTGGCTCGGTATGGGCAATGTGCTGTCATTCTGATAGACAAAAGTCTGGTCATTATCCATGATGACTCTGACATAAGGGGAACTGTCGTCAAATATGTTTGGCGCAATGGATTTTGACTGGTTCGCGGCCGCAAAGAAATCTTCTATGGCTTTATACAAAGAACTTTTACCGCTCCCGTTTTCGCCGTAAATCAACATGCTTTTTCCCTGGACTGAAATGGTATGGGTGCCATAAAAAGCACGGTAGTTCTTCAATTCTATGGTTTTGATCTTCATTATGCATGAACCTCCAATCCTTTGATAATTCGTACTTCTCTGACGCTGTCGAGATAATATAGCCGTTGGCTGACCGGATGATCACGGTCATACAGTCGGGTAAATACGGTTCTGATCAGTGCCAATGTCTGATCCTGAGATGCCGTCGGTGTGACCGCAGGCAAGTCATCCAAGTATTTCAGAATATCCTTCCGCGCATCTTTCAGACTCTCTTTGAAATACGACTCATACACGCAGCCATCTGTGATTTGTTCAAAAAACGATGACATCACACGGTCTTTCGCTGTCGTAAGCGTGGATTCGATCTTTCTGAGGAACAGGATATAATCCGCAAGGGTTACGAAAAGTTCCTGCTCAGATGGTGAGATTCTTCTGATGGGGATTTTTTCCACAGATATTTTTTTATACTCAATACAGCCTCCTTCACGTCGTCGCCCGGTCTGCCGCATATAATAATCTGAAATTTTTGAGTTCAGCACGGCAAGGAGATATTTGATATCCTGCGGATTTGTCGAATTTTTCATTGTCAGCAGATTGGACGGGGCAGTAAGATAAAAATGCTCAGTGTCAAGCGCAAATTCCGGGCTTAACGCCAGATGATGCCAGATAATTTTCGCTTTCTCAAAATTCTCATGATAAGCGATGCTGTTCTGAATTTCAAACCACTTGTAAGAACCGGATTTTCTCCCTTTCCACTTGTCCTTGAAGCTTTTTGGCTTAGGTTCCAATCGTTCTCTGCAGGTGCTCAGATATTCTTCTATTCCGTGATATTGATCAATATCAATATTTAAACTCGGAAATGTGCCAATCAGCCACTGATCTTTGAAATCTGCTTTCCATTTCCGGATATCTTTTCCTGTCAGAACAGGTCTGAGGAGTTCCGCATTTTTGGGGTCCTGGGCAAGTCTGTTTTTGGTATTCCCGTCAATGATAAATGCCTTATTAAAACCTGTTCTGACACCATTATTAATTGCAACATCCCAATTTTTTAAGGGAATCCCCTGTTTCTCAATTCGGGTTATGATCTCAGATCTCAGCCTAATTTGTCTCTCCGTGCTGTGTCCCGGAGTCTCAGAATGACCGACATCCGCATCAGGGAGAGCCTCCTGTCCGAAATAGCGGGTTACGTTCTGAATTTTCTGTCTCATCATTCAATTCCTTTTCCATTCTTTCATTTAAGATTATCATCACAGGCTGGGGAACAATCCCTGATTTATTCCGGGCTATGGCATCTGAAAATTCTCATATTCGGGTCTGCTCATGGCAAAATCCGGTTCTACGATTTTTACTTCTTCGTAGGTGAGGTTGTAGAGTTTATAGACCATTAGGTCTATTTG
>JAOZRQ010000008.1 GCA_029940115.1 Desulfobacterales bacterium | reverse complement strand
AGCAAGGAAGGACGGCAATCTGTGGAATCCGCGTAATCCACCTGATCCGCGGTTCAAACGCGGGGGAACAACACCTTGCTTGACATTCCAAGTTTTTCTTGGTAATAGGGAAAACGCGTTAAAACGCAAGAAGGGCTACTCAGTCATTGAGGTTGAAAGGCAATGAGTCTCAAGTTGTGAAGGTTGAAAGGCAATGAGACCGCCCTTCTTGCACTCCCTTTTGTTGAGCTCCCTCATGCTTGAGCCGGCACTCTGAAAGCTTGCGCCGAAACCAAGAATCAACCTCGGGACAATGGGATTTGAGGCCCCTTCTTATAAACCGTCCTTGTAGTTCACAACGGACAAAAGTTTCTTGCCAAAAACCAGACACAAATTCTTACACCAAGGCAAAAAAACGGAAGGCATCAAACATGACGGCGACAAACGGACCTGAACCCTACAGCAACAAGCAAACTGGAACCAAACAATGCATGTACTAAATTTGATTTACATGGGAGAAACATGAGACACTCAGAAAGGAGACTCGCCTTTGTCTTTTCCGGCATTGGCTCCCAGTGGAGGACGATGGGGGCGGAACTCTTCGGAAGCGAGTCCGTGTTCCGCCGGAAAATTGAGGAATGTGACTGCCTGCTGGGCAAGCATGCCGACTGGTCCGTAGCGGAGGAGGTCACAAGGGACGCGTCCCACTCCCGCATGGAGGAGTCCCTGATCGCCCATCCCTGCATCTTCTCCATCCAAGTCGCGCTCTCGGCCTTGCTCCGGGAGCGTGGATTCGTTCCAGACGGGGTGGTCGGCCACAGCTCGGGCGAAGTTGCCGCGGCACATGCCGCGGGTGTGCTTGATCTGAAAGATGCCATCCATGTGGTGTGGCATCACTGTGTGCTGATGCGGCAGGTCATGGGAAAAGGCGAGATGATGCATGTCTCCCTGCCATCCGGAGATGTCCGGGGGATCATAAAAGACCGGCCCGGAACTGTGGGCATCGCGGCCGAGAACAGCCCGAGGACCACCGTCCTTTCCGGGGACGGGCAGACACTTGGGGAGATTGCCGCCACGCTTGAGGGCAGGGGCATCTTCTGTCGGATGCTCAACATTGACATCCCCTTCCACAGCTCCCGCATCGGCCCCTTCCGGGAGGAGTTCCGACGGAGGATACGGGATATCCGCATCCGTCCGGCGGAGATCCCGGTCTATTCGTCATTCCGGGGCGCGCCCGCCGAGCCGGACGACTTCGACGCGCTTTACTGGCCCGCGCACATACGGGGGAGAGTTCTCTTCTCACACGCGTTCGCCGCCATGATGGAGGACGGCTATGACGTGTTTGTCGAGGTCGGCCCGCATCCCGTGCTTTCCTCGGCCATGAATGAGTCTCTTCAGGAACGTCTCGCCGAAAATTGCTTGGTAGCCGGTACACTGAGACGTGAGGAGGGTGAGAGGGACGCGCTGAACGAGACGATGGCGACCCTTTACGGAGCTGGTTGCCATGCGGAGCCGGACAGACTGAGTGACGCGGATCGGCACCTTCTTGAATCATGTCTGAGGAAAATTGGGGAAGATAGATCTGAAAAAATGACCGACATCCCGGATCGGGTGAGAAACGCCCCTCCTGCCGAGCGGGCACACATCTTGGCGAAGTTTGTCAGAGACAGAGTCAGCCGCCTGACCAGCCGAAAAATGTCCCCGACGGATGACCGGCAGGGGTTCCTCGACATGGGGCTGACCTCCCTCACGGCCGTCCGTCTGAGGAATCTCCTGGAATCCGAACTCGGAATATCCCTCTCCGCCACCGTCGCGTTCGACCACCCGACCATCGAGGCCCTCTCCGAACACCTGATCTCCCTGATCGCGCCGGAGGAGAGGGGGATTCCGAGTCCGAAACCTGTCCCCGGGCCGAACCGGGCCGACATCCAAAACGAGCCGGTGGCCATCGTGGGAATCGGATGCCGCTTTCCGGGAGGCGCGAGCACACCCGACCGCTTCTGGGACCTGCTCGCAAGCGGCAGGGACGCGGTCGTCGAAGTGCCTCCGAGTCGCTGGGACCCAACCAAACATTATGACCCCGACCCGGATGCCCCCGGGAAGACCATCGCCAAATGGGGCGGGTTCCTCCCGGACACCGATGTCACGGACTTCGACGCCGGGTTTTTCGGAATCTCCCCCGGGGAGGCCGGGTCCATGGATCCCCAGCAACGACTCCTCCTGGAGGTCACTTATGAGGCATTGGAAAATGCGGGGATGCCCGTCTCGTCGCTCAGGGGGACAAGGACCGGCGTCTTCGTGGGAATCTGCTCCACGGACTTCCTCGGCCGACGGATTTCCCCCCCCGACCTGTCGGACATCCATCCCTATTCCGGAACCGGCTCCATGTTCAGCACCGCGGCCGGCAGGCTTTCCCACCTCCTTGACCTTCGGGGGCCGAACTTCCCCATAGACACCGCATGCTCATCCTCCCTTGTGGCGATCCATCTGGCGTGTCAGAGTCTGAGAAGTCATGAATGCGACGCGGCCTTGGTCACCGGCGTCAACACGCTGACCGACCCGAACCTGTTCGTTTATTTCTCAAAGTTGGGCGCGCTCTCCCCCACCGGCCGGTGCAGGTCCTTCGACAAATCCGCGGACGGGTATGTCCGTGGCGAGGGGTGCGGCGTCTTGGTCCTGAGGCGGCTGGAGGACGCCGTGGGGGACGGCGACAGGATCCTCGCCCTGGTCCGGGGAAGCGCGGTCAACCATGACGGTTCGAGCAGCAGTCTCACCGCGCCCAATGGCGCGGCCCAACAGAAGCTGATCCGGGAGGCGTTGGGCCATGCGGGACTCTCCCCTGACCAGATCGGCTACCTCCAAGCCCACGGAACCGGAACCCCCCTCGGGGATCCGGTCGAGGTGAACGCGCTGGGGGAGGTCTTCCGTGACCGTGACAGGGGCAACCCGCTGATCGTCGGCACGGTCAAGGCAAACATCGGCCATCTGGAGGGGGCCGCGGGGGTCGCCGGCGTGATCGGGACGCTCATCGCCTTGAGCCGGGGGACGATCCCGCCGCAGATTCATTTCCGCACACCGAACCCCCACATCCCCTGGGATGATCTGCCCCTCACCGTCCCAATCAGCCCGATGCCTTGGCCCGGAAGTGACGGACCCAAGCGCGCCGGTGTGAGCGCGTTCGGATTCAGCGGAACCAACGCACATGTGATCTTGGAGGAGGCGCCGCCATCCGCGAGGGAACAGTCCCGGGCGGAGCGTCCTGTCCACATCCTGACACTTTCGGCAAGGACCAAGGACGCGCTCGGGTCGCTCAGGGAAAGATACCTAACCCATCTGGACCAGACCGAGCAACGGCCTGAAGACATATGCCACACCGCCAACGCCGGAAGGACCCATTTCGGCCATCGCCTTTCCGTCTGCGGAAAGTCGGTTGACGAAATCAGGGAACGGCTCTCGGCAAGGGGCAAGCCGCGAGGGGCGAGCCGCGAGCGGCAGTCTGCGACCCGGGAGCCGCAACAACCCGTGTTCCTGTTCACCGGACAGGGATCGCAACATCCCGGGATGGGAGGGGAGCTTTATGAGACGGAGCCGGTCTTCAGGGACGCGATGATCCGGTGTGACAAACTTTTCAGGCAGCATGCCGACATCTCCGTCGTCCGCCTGCTGTACGCCGGCGAGGATTCCGAAGACCTGCTGAGTCAAACCCTTCACACGCAGGCATCCCTATTTGCCATTGAGTACGCGTTGCTGGAATTGTGGCGATCATGGGGAGTCCAGCCTGCGGCGGCGCTCGGGCACAGTGTCGGGGAATATCTGGCCGCCCACACGGCAGGAGTCTTCAGCCTTGAGGACGCGATCCGGCTTGTGAGCGAACGGGCGCGTCTCATGGACGCCATGCCGGGGGACGGCCTGATGGCCTCGGTCTCCGCAGATGAGGGGACCGTCCGGGAAGCCATCGGGGAGCTTGGGGACCGGGTCTCGGTGGCCGCGGTGAACGCCCCCCGAAGCGTAGTCATCTCCGGCGAGGAGACATCCGTGAGGAACCTCCTGTCACGGCTTGAATCTGAAGATGTCAAGGTCCGTCCGCTACGGGTCTCCCACGCGTTCCACTCCCCCATGACCGAGCCGATCCTTGACGACTTCATGAGGATCGCGAGGGAGGTTTCATACGCAAGGCCCGAACTGCCGGTGATCTCCAATGTGACCGGAAGGCGGGCCGAAGGAGACGACCTGACAGGCGCGGCATACTGGGCACGGCACATCCGTGAATGCGTGAGATTCCGTGACTCGATGGAGACGCTGGCCCAGGCCGGGCACCGGGTGTTCCTCGAGATTGGCCCCACCCCGACGCTGACCGGTCTCGGAAAACAGTCTCTCCCACATCTTGAAGATGAGGCACTGTGGCTTTTCTCCCTGCGGAGGGGAAGGGGAGACTGGGAGACAATTCTCGACAATCTCGGGAAGTTGTACGAACATGGTGCCGAGATCGATTGGAAGGGACTGGACCGCGAACATCGTCGTCAGCGGGTGACGCTGCCCACCTACCCCTTTCAACGAAGCCACTACCCGATAGATGAATTGGGAAGCCAGACGCGCCCTCCGATCAGGGAGAGGCTCCATCCCCTGATAGACCGGAAGATATCGTCGCCCCTGCTCAGGGAGACATTGTTCGAGACCCGGTTCGACACGGACTCCCTCCCCTTTCTGAAGGATCATCGGATTTACGATCAGGTGGTGGTCGCGGGCGCATGTCACATCTCGATGATTTCGGGTGCCGTGCCCCTGATTTTCGGAACCGGAAGATGTGTGCTGGCGGATGTGATCTTCCCGCAACCCTTGGTCATTCCGGAGGGGGAACATCGCATGATTCACTTGTCGGTGGCCCCCGAAGGCCCTGACGAGGCGTCCTTCAGGCTGGTCAGCTTCGAGGAGGGTGACGGCGACGGGCACACCCTCCACGCCACGGGCAGGATTCTCCCCCACCGGCCGGATCCGGACGACGCGTTCGGGACGTCCCCTGCCGAGTTGCGGGAGAGATGCGGGGATGAGATGGGCATCTCTGAATACTACGAGGCCCAACGGCGTCGCGACATTCATCTGGGCCCGAGCTATCAGTGGTTCAAATCGGTGAGGCGGGGGGATGGGGAGACGCTCTGCCGCGTACGTCCGCCGCGTGAGGTGTCGGACTGGGAAAGGTACCCGTTTCATCCGGGACTCATCGATGCCGGGTTCGGCATGCTCTTGGCCACCGCCAAAGTGGGGATAGAGGAGGCATTTGCCCCCTTCCACATTGAGGAGATCCGCATCTCCCGGCCGCCGGACCGCTTCCCCCTGTGGGGACACTGCCAGCTGAGGCCCGACTCCGGAGATGACCGTCAGAGAGGCGACATCCGCGTCTTTGACGACGACGGGCAG
This sequence comes from Desulfobacterales bacterium, assembly GCA_029940115.1. Classification (GTDB taxonomy): domain Bacteria; phylum Desulfobacterota; class Desulfobacteria; order Desulfobacterales; family 4be13; genus JAOZRQ01. The sequence continues at coordinate 27,962 of JAOZRQ010000008.1, read as the reverse complement.
GTCATCCTGTCGTTCCGGGGACTTGAGGGGAGAAGGATCAGCCGGGAGAACCTGGGAGGGGACGCCCCCTCTTGGCAGGACTGGCTCTACGAAGTGGAATGGCGTCCCTCGCCACTGACGGTGACGGATGGCGGGGACCATGGCACGAACAGCCAGCCGGCCCCCTCTGACCTGTCCGAAATCGGCGGCCGCCTGACGTCCATGCTGGACGATGCGATTGAGAGGCTGGCGATGCCCGCGTACGCCGAAATGCTGATCCGACTCGAATCCCTGGGCACGGATTATGTCATGCGGGCGTTTCATGAGATGGGGGAGCTTCCTGGAGCCGGTCGGCAATTCTTGACGGAGGAGATGGCGGAGCGGTTCGGTGTCGTGGGCCGGCACCTCCCTCTGCTGAACCGTCTGCTTGAGATTCTCTCGGAGGAGGGCGTGCTGAGACGGGTCGGGGGACGATGGGAGGTGATTGAACCCCTGCCCATGCCTTTGCCCATGCCCCTGCCCATGTCCGACGCGGGATTGGGGGAAGGGGAACAGGCAGGGGAAGGGGCAGGGGATATCAGGGATTTCCTGACACAGTATCCTTTCGCCGAACCCGAACTGAGCCTGCTCACACAGTGCGGCCCCTATCTGGCAAGGGTGTTGCGGGGAGAGCAGGATCCTCTCCAACTGCTTTTCTCGGAAGCCGTCGGCACACAGCTCAACCGTTTCTATCAGGACTCCCTGTCGGCAAGATGCATGAGTTCGCTGATCCGACAGGCGGTCATCATATTGAGGGATCGTATGCCGCCGGGAAAAAAGATGGCGGTGCTGGAGATCGGTGCGGGCACAGGCGGGACCGCCTCCCACATGCTCCCCGAACTCCCTCCGAATCGGACAGCGTACGACTTCACCGACGTCTCGCCCATGTTTCTAAAGACGGCAAGGGGGAAGTTCAGGGCGCATCCCTTTGTCCGGTACAAACGCTTGGACATCGAGCAATCCCCCTCGGGGCAGGGATTCTCCCCGGGCCGCTATGACCTGGTCATCGCGGCCAACGTCCTCCACGCCACCCGGGACCTGCGCCAGTCGTTGCGACATGCGCGGGAGCTGCTGGCCCCCGGCGGGATGTTCCTGCTCAGGGAGGGAACGTCCCGGGAGCGGTGGCTCGATATCACCTTCGGCCTGCTGGAGGGATGGTGGCGATTTGCCGATGGGGACATTCGGCCCGCCTATCCTCTGGTGGGATCCTCGGAATGGCGGAATCTGCTCAGTGAGTGCGGGTTCGGGGAGACAGCCGCCATATCCTCCGAGGAGCGGTACGGAGACACGGCGCTGACCGGTCATCAGGCGATCATCCTCTCCGTCGCGGATGCCGGGGGAGCTGCCGAGGAAGGCTGGCTGATCATGGCCGACGTAGGGGGGACCGGGGAGCGGCTGGCCGAGTTGCTGCACCCGGCGACCCCTTGTCTGGTCTTCCCCGGAGAAGCCTACGAACGGACCTCCGACTGGGTGTTCAGGGTGAGTCCCGACAGCCCCGATGACTTCGGACGGCTGTTCGACGAATTGTCGGCGGAGGGAGTTTCCATCCGGAAGGTGATCCATCTGTGGAGCCTGGACGACCCGCCGCCGGATGCCCGGCCCAGATTGGATCAGCCGGTGTGGCCGGGGGGACCCGGAACCCTGAATCTTGTCCAGAGAGTGATCGGGATGGGCCTCCCCGTTCCGCCCGATCTGTGGCTGGTGACCCGCGGATCCCAGCCCGTGGGGGAGCAGCCGGACGTGCCCGGGGTTGCCCAGTCCGCGCTGTGGGGGATGGGGAAGTCGGTTGTGACGGAGCATCCGGAGCTGAGATGCGTCCGGGTGGATCTCGACCCGATTCCCCAACCTGGGGAGACGACGGATCTTCTCAACGAAATCCGTCACGCCGCGAACGAGGACCAGGTGGCCTATCGGAACCATGTCCGCCATGTCTCCCGGCTGAGACGGTGCGCCCTCCCGCCACCTGATGAGGCGGCCCCCCTTCTGAGAGACGACGCCACCTATCTGATCACCGGCGGGCTCGGGGGCTTGGGACTGGCCACCGCCCGACGGATGGTCGAAAGGGGGGCCTCCCATCTGGTGCTGGCGAGCCGAGGCGGCGAGAATGACGAGGTCCGGGACCGGTTGGCGGAACTGGGGGGGATGGGAGCCCAAGTGCGGGTTGTGCGGGCGGACATCTCCGACCCGGGAGAGGTCGCCGGCCTGCTGAGTCAGATAAAGGCCTCCATGCCGGAACTGTGCGGTGTCATCCACGCGGCGGGCCTGTTGAGGGACGCGACCCTGCCGAACCAGACGTGGGAGAACTTCCGGGAGGTCATGGGACCGAAGTCTCGGGGGGCGTGGAATCTCCACTGCCTCACACAGGACATGGCACTCGACTTCTTCATGATGTATTCCTCCGTGGCCTCGGTGCTGGGCACACCCGGGCAGGCGAACCATGCCGCGGCCAACGCCTTTCTCGACGGGCTGGCCGCCCATCGCCACTCAAGGGGGCTTCCAGCCCTGAGCGTCAACTGGGGGGCATGGTCCGAGACCGGGATCGCCGCGAGGATCGGCGCGGCGGATGATGTGGGGACAAGAGGTCTGGGAGGCATCCCGACGGCACAAGGGGTGGAGATAGCGGAGCGTCTCCTCTCCCACCTGGGGACCCAAGTCGTGGCCAGCCCCGTCAAGTGGCCCGTGTTCCTCAAACGTATGGAATCGCCGTTTTATGAGGATTTCAGGCAGCGGACCATGCAGGCAGAGGAGGGAACCTCGGACATTCTCAGCCGGCTGCGACATTCCCGCCCCGAGCGGAAGTCCGACATGCTGCTCGCCTATGTTCAGGACGCAGCGTCCCGGGTCGCGGGACATGAGATCGAACCGGAGGGCCTTCTCGGAGACCAGGGCTTCGACTCCCTGATGGCCGTCGAGATGAGGAACAGGCTCAGAAGGGAACTCGGTGTGGCTCTGCCGGTCTCGCTGATCTTTGACTATCCCACGCCGGAAAAGATAGCCTCCTATCTCCTGAAGGACATCCTCGGACAAGACACACCCGACCCTCAGGTGAAGGATGACCAAAGTGAGTCCAAACTGACAGAGGATGTGTTGGAGGAGATCGAGAGTCTGCTATAACCTTCAACAAAAAGAAATTGTCCGGAGTTCAGAGTTTACTCTGTGAGTGTCCGGCCATCCGGAGTTCAGAGTTTACTCTGTGAGTGTCCGGCCATCCGGAGTTCAGAGTTTGCTCTGTGAGTCCGGGCAACCGGGGAGACGCACAAAGCAAGCTTTGAACTCCGGACTGGCAAACATTGCGGAGACGCACAAAGCAAGCTTTGAACTCCGGATCGGCAAACATTGTGGAGACGCACAAGGCAAGAACGGAAAAAATGGATCATCATACTGAGCAAAGGTACAAACAGGCACTGAAAAATGCCTCTGACAGGATCAGGGGGTTGCAGGCAAAGGTCGATGCGTTGCAGACGAAGGAGGATATCGCCGTCATCGGGATGGGGTGCCGCTTTCCGGGCGGGGCGGACAGTCCGGAGGCCTTCTGGCGCATCTTGGGACAGGGGAGGGACGCCATAACGGAAATCCCTCCGGATCGGTGGGACGGAGACGCGTGGGGCCGGGGAATGCCTGTGGACCCATCGGTCCGATACGGCGGATTTCTTGATGACGTGTGTCGCTTTGACGCCGGCTTTTTCGGCATCTCGCCGAAGGAGGCCCGGTCCCTCGATCCCCAGCAACGTTTGCTCCTTGAGGTGAGTTGGGAGGCGCTGGAGAACGCGGGACAGGATGTGAGCCGACTGGCCAGCTCCCGGACAGGAGTGTTCGTGGGGATGTGTTCCCGTGACTATGCCCAAGCCCACCTGTATTCCGCCGACTTGGAGAGAATTGACGGATACGCCGCGACAGGCGTGGCATTCAGCACGGCCGCCGGCAGGCTCTCCTATTTCCATGACTTCCGGGGCCCCGCGGTGACCGTTGACACATCCTGCTCGTCATCGCTGGTGACGCTGCACCTCGCGATTCGGAGCCTGCGGGACGGGGAGTCGGACATGGCCTTGGCCGGCGGCGTGAGCCTGATCCTCGGACCCGGACTACACGTCGCCTTCTCAAGACTTCAGGCCCTCTCGCCGAAGGGACGTTGCAAGGCCTTTGACGAGTCCGCGGACGGCTATGTCAGGGGGGAGGGTTGCGGATTCGTGGTCCTCAGACGGCTTTCCGACGCGGAGAGGGACGGGGAGGCTGTCCTCGCCGTGATCAGGGGGACCGCCGTGAACCAGGACGGGAGGAGCAATGGTCTGACCGCGCCGAACGCGCCGGCCCAGAGGGATGTCATCCTGGAGGCCCTCAAGGATGCGGGGCTTGCGCCCGACGACGTGGACTATGTCGAGGCCCACGGGACCGGAACGCCATTGGGGGATCCCATTGAGACCCGCGCCCTGGGGCTCGTCTTTCAGAAAAGGACGCCTGAAAACCGGGTGGGGATCGGATCGGTGAAGACCAACATCGGACACCTCGAGGCCGCCGCGGGAGTCGCCGGGGTCATCAAGACGATCCTGTCGCTTCGGCATGAGAGCATTCCGGCGAGCCTCCACTTCGACACGCCCAGCCCCCACATTCCCTGGGACGACCTGCCGGTCTCGGTGGTCTCCCGGCCCACCCCCTGGCCCCGTGACGAGGGGAGACCCCGCGTCGCGGGGGTCAGCTCCTTCGGGTTCAGCGGAACCAACGCGCATGTGATTCTGGCGGAGGCCCAGCGACCTGAAGGGAGGGACTCCCGGACGGAACACCCCTCCCACAACATCCTGACGCTCTCCGCAAGGGATGAGGAGGCCCTCCGCTCGCTTGCGGGGACCTATGAGACGTTTCTCAGGGAGTCGTCCACCGACATCGGGGACATCTGCCACACCGCGGGCGCAGGCAGAACGCATTTCGGCCACCGGCTGGCCCTGGTCGCGTCTGACCGGGAGGCATTCGCGGACGCGCTGTCAGGATTTCTGAACGAGTGGGAGGATGCCCCGGGAATCTGTCACGGACAGGTGAGGGCCAAATTCCGCATAGGCTTCCTGTTCACCGGTCAGGGAGCCCAGTACCCGGGAATGGGCCGGCAGCTCTTTGAGACGAGCCGCGTGTTTCGTGAGACCCTTCAGCGATGCGATGAGATTCTCAGGGAACATCTGAGCCCGCCTCTCCTTGACGTCCTGTACGAGGAGGATGAGGAGACGTCCGCCTTGATCCTGAATGAGACCGCCCACACCCAGCCCGCGATCTTCTCTGTGGAATATGCGCTGGCCGAACTGTGGCGGTCTTGGGGCATGAGGCCCTCCGTCGTCATGGGGCACAGTGTCGGCGAGTACGTCGCCGCGTGTGTGGCCGGGGTATTCAGCCTTGAAGACGGGTTGAAGCTGATCGCTGAACGGGGGCGTCTGATTCAGAGTCATTGCGACAAAGGCGGAATGCTCTGTCTGCACACAGATTCTGACACGGTTGCGGCACTTGTCCGGCCATATGAGAAAGAGGTTTCCGTCGCCGCTGTCAACGGCCCGGGGAACATCGTCGTCTCCGGGACCATCCAAGCCGTTGCGTCCATCCAGGCCGATGCCGAAAAGGAGGGGATCAGAACCCGGCAACTGAATGTTTCCCACGCGTTTCACTCCCATATGATGGCGCCTGTGATCCCGGCCTTTGGGAATGCGGCAGGAGAGGTGGCCCTATCAGCACCCCAGATTGATTGGTGTTCCAATCTGACAGGCGAACTCGCGGAGGATGAAATGGTGACGCCCGAATACTGGATCCGCCACCTGCTGAACCCGGTGAGGTTCGCCCAAGGCATGAATACGTTGCATCGGCAGAGGGTGGACATATTCCTCGAAATCGGTCCGAGACCGACGCTTCTCGCAATGGGCCGCGAATGCCTGCCCGATGATGCCGGCCTGTGGCTTCCCAGCCTGCGTCACGGCCACGCGGAATGGAGGCAGATGCTCCGAAGCTTGGGAGAGTTGTATGTGCGAGGTGCGTCGGTGGAGTGGGAGGGGCTCTGCCGGGATGACGCCTGTCAAAAGGTGACCCTGCCGACATATCCCTTTCAACGGCAACGGCACTGGATGGAGATGGGGAACGCGGAACCGGGAACCGGGAACCGGGACCTGGGGACGTCCGATTCCTGTCATCCCCTGCTCGGTCAGCGACTCCATTCGGCGGCATTCAGGGATGGCGAGAGGGTGTTTCAATCCCGCCTCGGAGATGCCATGACCGAGCTTCTCTCGCATCACCGGGTTTTCGGGACCGCAATCCTGCCTGCCGCCGCGTATCTCGAAATGGGGTTGGCCGCGGGCCAGACAATCTTCGGGTCGGATCATCTGATCCTGGAAGATTTTGTCATCCACGAGGCCTTGGCATTTCGGGAACACGAGATCAGGACCGTTCAGCTCGTCATAAGCCAGGAGGAGAGATCTCAGTATGGCTGGCAGATTTCCAGCCTTGGTCCGGACGGAGGCGAGCCTGTCTGGACATACCACGCCTCGGGCAAGGTTGCCCGGATGGAAGCCCCCCCTCCCCGATCCGATCTCTCCTCAACACACGCGAGATGTGTCAAGGAGATGCCTGTCAGCGACCTTTACCAAGGCTATCTGAAGCGGGGAATTGAACACGGCCCGAGTTTTCAGGCCATTGAGTCTCTTCGCAGAGGGGAGGGGGAGGCCATTGCCCTGATCCAGGTGCCAGCGTCCGCGATGTCCCAATCATGGGGGTTTCAGCTTCATCCTGTGTTGCTCGATGCCAGCTTTCAAGTCTTGGGCGCAACCCTCTTTGACGAAGGGAAGGAGGGTGACAACGAGACCTATCTTCCCGTAAGCCTGGATCGGATGAGGGTTTACCGCCGTCCGTCAACCCGGTTGTGGTGTGTCGTCAAAACAGCGCCGCCGACGGAGACCGATCCGCAGAGCTGGTCCGCTGATCTGCACCTGTTCTCTCCTGAGGGAGATCGGATTGCCAGCGTGAAAGGAATGAGAAGCCGGAAAGTACGCCGTGAGTCCCTAGAGGTCCTGTCCCGGGGGACCTTGGGATATCAGGACTGGCTGTATCAAGTGGCATGGGAGCCTCAGACGCATCCGGGACTTCCGGCGGATTATCTGCCGACACCTGCGGAAATAAAGACCCGGCTCCGGCCGGAGATGATCCGTTTGGCTGATCTGATGGGACCTCACCGGGAAATCGTGTCCCAGCTTGAGAGACTGGGCACCGCATACCTGTTGAATGCGTTGGGCCAGATGGGCTGGACGTGGGAAATCGGATCCCTCTTTTCAACCGAAGACTTCATTTCGCAACTGGGCGTGGCGAGCCAGTACCGAAGGCTGTCAGGGCGATTGCTGGAGATGCTCGCGGAAGAAGGGTTGATTCAGCCTCGGGGAGATGTTTGGGAGGCGGTTTCGGTGCCTGACATGCCCGATCCCCAAGCGGAGATGGACATCCTGGAAATCCGATACCCCGAGGCAGCCGCGGAACTGACGCTGCTCAGACGGTGCGGCCCCCGATTGGCAGAGGTGATCAGGGGGGAAACGGATCCGTTGCAGTTGTTGTTCCCTGACGGGGATTCAAGCACCTTGGCCCGATTCTATCGGGAGTCTCCGGGGCCCCAAGCGATGAACAGACTGGTGCAAAAGGGGATATCGGCCGCACTGGCGAGTCTGCCCCGTGGGTGCGGGGTGCGAATGTTGGAGATCGGAGCCGGCACGGGGGGAACAACGGCCTTTGTTCTGCCGCATCTGCCTGTTCACCGGACAGACTATCTGTTCACCGATGTCTCTCCCCTGTTTGTGACTCAGGCGAGGCGGGCGTTTGCCGATTATCCGTTTGTGCGGTGTCAGATGCTGGACATTGAACAGCCGCCTTCCGCACAGGGACTTGATGACCATCCATATGATATCATCCTCGCGGCCAATGTGCTCCATGCCACCAAGGACCTGAATGAGACATTGGCCCATGTGAACCGTCTGCTCACCCCCGGGGGGATGCTGATATTGTTGGAAGGCATAAAGCGCGTACGCTGGGTGGATCTGACCTTCGGTCTGACCGAAGGATGGTGGCGGTTTGCGGATTCAAAACTGCGCCCCACTTATCCCCTGCTTTCGCCGTCCCAGTGGCAGACCTTGTTGCAGGAGAAGGGGTTCACAGCGTCAGAGGTGTTGTTGCCGCATGGTCAGGAGAACGCCTCGGCCGACCAAGCCGTGATCATGGCTCAGAAAGCGACAGACCCGGGTGAGGCGCATTCCCAGATATCCGAGGCTGTGGGAAAAGACGAGCAATGGCTCATATTCGCGGACCCTCGTGGCATCGGCGAACAGTTGGGCGATCATCTGGCGAATACAGGGGCGGATTGCACATTTGTCCTGCCCGGGAAGATGTATGAACGGACAGATGGCCGGACTTTCAGAATAGACCCGGCCAACCCTGCTGATTTCCATCGCCTGATCTCTGAGACCTTGGAGACAAATTCGCCATTCAAGGCATATGTGATGCATTTGTGGAGTCTTCACACCCCGGATCCGGAGAGACTGACCCCTGACGAACTGAGAACGGCCCAGATTCACGGCTGTGCCAGTGCGTTGCACCTGGTTCAGGCGCTGGTCATGCGGAATCTCCCCGCTCCCCCCTCCCTCTGGTTCGTCACACAGGGTGCCATACCGGTTGACACCGGCAACTCGCAACATGTGACTCCCGGACCCGCCACTTTCGGCAACCCGGCCCAATCCCCCCTGTGGGGCATGGGAAAGGTGATCGCCTCGGAACATCCGGAGCTGAACTGCGTGAGGATCGATCTGGAACCGGGATTCACGGGGGATGAGGCACAACTCCTCTTTGAGGAGGTCCGCTCACACGGAGAGGAGGATCAGATCGCATTCCGTGAGGATGCTCGCTATGTGCCGCGGCTGGCCCACCTGAAGAATGACGGGCCAAAGGGGAAAGACCACCCATCGCCCCCGCCTTTCCGGACAGACGCCACCTACATGATCACAGGTGCCTCAGGAGGGCTCGGATTGCGGATCGCCCGATGGATGGTGGAAAAACAGGGCGCAAGGCATCTTGTCCTGGTGGGACGGCGTCTCGACAAGGCGGAGTTCAGAGAGGCGTCAGAGAGACTCAGGGAAGCCGGCGTCAACGTGTTCTCGGCATCGGCCGATCTCTCCGATGTCGGGCAGATTCGCGGGGTGCTGAAGGAGACTGCGGCAAACCTGCCCCCCCTGCGGGGAATCATCCATGCCGCCGGGATCCTTGACGATGCGGTTCTCACCACATTGAACTGGGAGCGATTTGAAAAGGTGCTGACGCCGAAGGTCCATGGTGCCTGGAACCTGCACACCCTCACCTCCGATCTTTCGTTGGACTTTTTTGTGCTCTTCTCTTCCGTGGCCTCTCTGCTCGGCGCGGCCGGCCAGGCCAGCCACACCTCGGCAAACATGTTCCTGGACGCCCTTGCCGCACATCGGCAGGCCCAAGGGTTGGCCGGCATGAGCATCAACTGGGGCGCCTGGTCTGAGATCGGGGTGGTGGCCGGACAAGACACGCATGAGCAACTCCGAAGAAAAGGCATGGGCGTCATCAAGCCTGACCAGGGAGTGGATATCCTTGAGCAATTGCTCTCTTCGGCTCCCGGATTCCAGGTCGGCGTGATCCCTGTCAACCTGCCCCGATTCCTGGCACAGGCCTCGCCAACACCCTTTCTGTCCCATCTCAGGCAGGAACATATGGCATCACCAGCCTCTGAAGAGGTGCCGGATATCATCAGGGACTTGAAGGCGATGACAGCGAGTGAGCGACGAGAGTATATGGCATCCTATGTCCGATCCCAAGTTGCGAGGGTGTTGGGAGCCGACTGGTCACACGTCATGGATGACGAGCAGGGATTTTTCGACATCGGGATGGACTCCCTGACATCGGTGGAGTTGAAGAACCGCCTGCAAGTCGGTCTCGGATGCCCGCTGTCCGCGACCCTGGCCTTCAAATTCTCGACCGTGGCCTCCCTGACAGACCATCTGATATCCGTGACCGGTCTCTCATCCCCAGTGACAACGGACGACGAACAGCAGACAACAGGCAACGAACAACAGACAACAGACTCCTTGAGGGAGGTGAGACAGATGTCAGCGGAACCGATTGCCGTCATCGGCATGAGTTGTCGCTTTCCCGGTGCGGATCATCCGGAGGCATTCTGGCAGAACTTGCGGGACGGGACCGATTCGGTCACGGAAATCCCTCCATACAGGTGGGACATGGACAAATACTATGATCCGAATCCGAACATGCCGGGAAAGATGAACACCCGATGGGGAAGCTTTCTGCGGAACGCGGATCAGTTTGATGCCCGCTTCTTTGAGATATCTCCCCAAGAAGTCCTGCATATGGATCCACAACATCGTCTGTTTCTGGAGGTGACATGGGAGGCCTTGGAACATGCGGGTTATGCTCCCAAAGGCATGGAAGGCGGCCCTGTGGGACTTTTTGTCAGCATGAATCAGAACGACTATGCCATCTGGCAGATATCAGGTGATCCCGAACGTCTCGACGTCCATACCGCCACCGGCAACGGCTTCTGCTTCGGCGCGGGAAGGATATCCCATGCCTTTGGTCTGCAGGGGCCCTGCATGGCCGTGGACACCGCATGCTCAGGATCGCTGGTGACGTTGCACTTGGCCTGCCAGGGGCTGCGAACAGGGGAGTGCGACATGGCCATTGCCGGCGGGGTGCAGATGAATCTCTCCCCCGAGTTTCATCTTATCCTCGCCAAAACCCAGTCCCTCTCCCCGACCGGACGTTGCAGAACCTTTGACGCGGCCGCGGACGGCTTTGTTCTGGGAGAGGGGTGCGGCATGATTGTGCTCAAACGACTGTCAGATGCGCTGGCCCAAGGGGATCACATTCTGGCCTTGATTCGGGGAACCGGGGTCAATCATGATGGCCCCAGCAGCGGGATCACCGTTCCGAATCCGCTGGCCCAGGAATGCCTGATCCGTCAGACGCTTGAAAGAACCGGGGTGTCACCGGGAGATGTGAGCTATGTCGAAACCCATGGCACGGCCACTTCCTTGGGAGATCCCATTGAAATCGAGGCATTGAAGGAAGTTTTCGGAGGCCGTCCCCAAGACGATCCCCTGATATTGGGCGCAGTGAAGACCAACATCGGGCATCTGAACGCCGCGGCCGGCATCGCGAGCCTGATCAAGACCATGCTGGCCCTTCAACATGAGGAAATCCCACCGAACCTGCATTTCAACAAACCGAATCCTGTCATTCCGTGGGATGGTTTCCCGACAAAAGTGCCTGTTGAGGGCATCCCTTGGCCTCGCGGAGAAAAGCCACGGATCGCCGGCGTCAGTTCCTTCGGCATCAGCGGAACCAACGCCTATGCGATACTGGAGGAGGCTCCCGAGGAGTTGAAATTTGAAACTCGAAATTCGAAACTGGAAACCCGGACCCGGAACCCGGAACGTCCCGGACATATCCTGACACTTTCGGCAAAGGACGAAAACGCCCTGAGAGAACTGGCTCAGGCCTATGAGTCCCATCTGAAATCCGCTGGGACGTCTTCGTTGGCTGATATCTGCTTTACCGCGAATGCGGGCCGGACGCATTTTGCCCATCGTCTCGCGGTCGTGGCCTCATCGCATGGGGAATTGCAGGAGCGGCTGGCCGGATTTCTGGCAGGAAGGGAGCCCGGATTACGGATCGAATACGTGTCGCCACGCGGGAAAGCTCAACCGAAGGTCGCCTTCCTGTTCACCGGCACATCAGGCCCGCATCCCGACAAGGGAGAGAATCTGTTTGAAGCCCACCCAGGATTGCGGCCTCATCAGAAACGCTGCCAGCAGGCGGTTGACAATATCCGGAAGAAATATGAGGCGTCCCAGCCATCAGCCTTTGATCTCCACTCTTCGACCTTTTCGCTGGAACATTCATTGGCCGAGTTGTGGAAGGCTTGGGGGATACGCCCCCACAGTCTCATGGGACGGAATGGAGGGGAATATGCGGCCGCCTGTGCGGCCGGGGTCTTCTCCCCGGAAGATGCTCTGAAGCTGATTGCCGGCCACGGACAGGAGATGCGGTCCGTCACCTTCACCCCCCCGCACACCCCCATGGTGTCCGGTCTGACCGGCGACGTGCTTCGTGCCAAAACCGTCACCGACTTGGCCTATTGGCAACGCGTCCCACATCAATCAGGCGATCAGGAACCGGGGATCGACGCGCTGAAGGAAAAGGGTTGCGACTGTTTCATGGAATTCGGCCTCGGAGAGCGTCTGAGGGAGATGCATGGGCAGGCGGGTGACATATGGCTGGCATTCCCGGAACCGGGGAAGGGTCTCTGGCAGACATTGCTGGACAATCTGTCCGCCCTGTATGTGAGGGGCGCGGATATCGACTGGCATGAATTTCACAAAGATCATCCGAGAACACGGGTCCCGCTTCCGACGTATCCGTTTCAGCGCAGACGATACTGGCTGGGGAAACAGGACCTCTCCGAAAGGAAAATGGCAACGGCGCCCGGATCCGAAAACGAGTCCCCGACGCAACCCTCTGCCGCCGAAACGAAGGGAGAAACGCCGCGGTGGGACATCCGAGATGATGCACAGGTGTCGGGAAATCTGTCTGCCCCGCCACGGAAAAAGGGAACGGAGGGGACATCTTCCCTCGCCCGAATGATGGGCCAACAACTCAATCTCGCATCTGAGGCGGTATCTGAGACGATATCCCAAGTGGTGTCGCAACAGTTGGATTTCTTGCGGGCTGGCGGGACATCCCTGAAGGCCGGTTCCGAAACGCCTCGGACTGCCCGGGAGCCCGCCGCCGGGGAATCTCGGACGTCCGAGATTTCGGACATCTCGCCGGTGACCCGGGGGGAATGGCATCTGCTGCTGATTTCGTCGGAAACCGAATCCGACCTCGACGCTGAGACGGAAAGACTGACCGCCCAGCTGGAGGGGAATCCTGAGACTGACCTCGCCGAGCTGGCCCTCGCCCTGCACCGGAGACCGTCTCTGATGCACAGACGGGCGCTGGTGTGCCGGAGTGCGGACGATGCGGTATCCGCGCTGAAAGACCGCAACCCCGTCCGGATGACCACGCAGACCGGCGATCCGGCTGACCAGGAGATTCTCCTCATGTTCCCGGGCGTCGGCGACCATTACGTCGGCATGGGCAGGGGGCTTTACCGAACCGATCCGGTCTTCCGGGAGACCGTGGATCTGTGCAGCGAGTATCTTCTGTCGGTGCTGGGAGAGGATCTGCGGGACATCCTTTATCCCGACCAGGATGGCCGACTGGAAGATGCCGGCAAGGCCGGACCGCGGTTTGATCTGAGGCAGATGCTCAGACAGGGAAGTCAGGAGCAGGCGGATGATGAGGCGACCCGGAAGCTGAACCGGACGGAAATTCTTCACCCCTGTGTCTTTGTGACCGACTACGCGCTGGCCCGGATGTGGATGGGACGGGGAATACGACCCCGGGCCATGATCGGCTACAGTGTGGGGGAATATGCGGCAGCCTGCCTGTCGGGGGTGATCTCGGCGGAAGATGTCCTCTCCCTGCTGGTCGGAAGGGCACGAATGATTCGGAAACTGCCGACGGCCGCGATGCTGGCCGTCCCCCTGTCGGAAAAGGAGATAATGCCCATGCTCGGGGGCGAGCTGTCCGTCGCCGCCATCAGCACCCCGTCACAATGTGTGATCGCGGGGCCTGACGATGCGGTTGCCGGATTGGAGGAGCGACTGAGAGGGGCGGATATCCTCTGCCGGCGTGTCCGGAACTTCCATCCGATTCATACAGAAATGATGGAGCCCATCCGGGAGAGGCTGACGAAGCTGGTGAGGACGATCCGCCTGAGCCGGCCCCGGATTCCCTACATCTCCAACGTGACAGGGACATGGATCACCGAGAGCCAAGCGACCGATCCCCAATACTGGGCCGAGCACACATGCAGGACGGCCCGCTTTGCCGACGGGATCGGCGAGCTGTTGCGGGGCGGGAAGGGAATGATCCTCCTCGAAACAGGCCCCGGACAGAGTCTCGGAAGTTTCGCCATGCAACATCCCGCATTTCAGGACGGGGAGAACATGCTGACACTCGCCTCGCTACGCACTACATATGATCAGCAGGCAGACGAGGCCTTCATGCTGACCACATCAGGAAGGCTGTGGACACTTGCCCTCGCCCCTGCCCGACAGGGAACGGTCACGGACAGCGACACGGGCAACCGACAACCCAACAAAAGGAAATTCCGTCATGAGGAGACAGACCAGGGAGGAGATTCTCTCAACATTGCAATCCGTCATGGGAAAGCTGCTTCCGACCCAACCGTCGGAGGATGACATTCATGTCCCGTTTCTTGAGATGGGGGCGAACTCGCTCATTCTCATGCAGATCCAGCGGGCTGTCGAGGAGGCTTACGGCATCAGGACCGAGCTTCCCCAGTTCTTTCAGGAGTTGGCGACGATTGACGCGTTGGCGACCCACATTGACGAGAGCCTTCCGGGGGAACTCCCTTCGGCACCTCCGGATCAGCCGACGTCCCGGGAACCCGCCTTCGCACCGTCCGACGTCCCGCCTCGGACGGGTCCGGCCGAAATGCCGGAGATGCCTGAGGGCGAACTCCCCTCGGAATTGGAACAGATATTCGCACAGCAGCTCCGTGCGGCCTCCCAGGCGGTCAGCCAGACGGTCGGCCAAGTGGTCTCCCGGCAGCTGGCATTTCTGAGGGACAAAGGATTGTCGCCGGAACTCACAATTCCGGACAAACCGGAGGCTGACGTGGGACCTCCGCCGGAAGGGCCCGCCGTGTCCCCTCCCGGCAGTCCGCCCCGGAAGCTTCCCCAGAACCTGCTGTCCCCCCTTGAGATCAGGGCCAGGGGCCTGAGTCCAACACAGCGGCGTCATCTCGAGTCCCTGATCGCGAGGTTCACGGAGCGAACCAGGACCTCAAGGCGGCTCGCCCGGGACCACCGTCCGGTCCTTGCGGACAGCCGGGCGTCGGTCGGCTTCCGGCTCGCGACCAAGGAGATGCTCTATCCCATCGTGGGCAGCCGGGCAAGGGGCTCGCGGGTCTGGGACGTGGACGGGAACGAGTACGTTGACATCACCATGGGCCAGGGGGTGATGCTGTTCGGCCACCATCCCGAGTTCATCACCGAGGCGATGAGGGCGGGGCTCGACGACGCGCCGGACTGCACACCCCCGCGCCCCCCCTTCGCGGGGGAGGCCGCGGAACTGATCGCCGAGCTGACCGGCGCGGAGCGGGTCGCGTTCACCAACTCCGGCACGGAGGCGGTGATGGCCGCGCTGCGCGTCGCCCGGGGAATGACCGGCCGGAACCGGGTCGTGATGTTTGAGGGGGCCTATCACGGCCATGCGGACACCACCCTCGCGGTCGCCGGTACCAAGGAGGGGCTCCCCCGGGCCGTGCCCGTCGCGCCCGGAACCCCCCCGAGCGCTGTCGAGGAGATGATTGTTCTGGAATACGGCGCGGACCGCTCCCTCGAACAGATTCGGCGCATCGCCCCGGATCTGGCCGCGGTGATCGTCGAGCCGGTGCAGAGCCGAAATCCGAGCCTTCAGCCGGTCGGCTTTCTCCGGGGCCTGCGGGAGATCACCCGGGAGGCCGGCGTCCCCCTGATCTTCGACGAGATGATCACCGGGTTTCGCGTCCATCCCGGGGGAGTCCAGGGACTGTGGGGGATTCGGGCGGACATCACCACCTATGGCAAGGTGGTGGCCGGCGGGATGCCCATCGGCGTGGTCGCAGGGAAGGCCCGCCATATGGACGGCATAGATGGCGGCCCGTGGGACTACGGGGATGCCTCATACCCCGCGGCCACACGGGTGATGTTCGGCGGGACCTTCTGCCAACATCCCCTGACCATGGCCACCACCGTGGCCACACTGAGACATCTGAGGGAGCAGGGTCCCGGGCTTCAGGAGACGCTGAACCAAAAAACCGCCGATCTTGCGGAGAATCTCAACAGTTGGTTCGTTGAGAGCGGGATTCCGATCCGCGTCGCCCATTTCGGCTCCCTGTTCCGCCTCGAGTCCACGGCCGACATTGAGCTCCTCTTCCATCATATGATGTTGAAGGGCGTGTTCATCTGGGAATGGCGCAACTACTTTCTCTCCACCGCGCACACCGATGAGGATGTCGAGCTCATCATCCAGGCGGTGAGGGAGAGCGTCCAAGAGATGAGGGCCGGCGGCTTTCTGACGGAGAAGTCCCTTGCCCCTTCCCGTGCCCCTGCCCGTGCCCCTTCCCCAGTCTCATCCGACACCGGGGAAGGGCACGGGCAGGAGGGGCAAGGGACATCCGAAGTCCCGGAAGCCCCTCCGCCCATGCCATTGACTGAGGCCCAGAGGCAGTTGTGGGCTTTGGATCAGATTTCCGAGGCCGGGTCCATGGCGTACCACGTCCATGCGACGCTTGGGCTGACGGGACCCCTTCGCGTCGGGATGCTGCAGGAGGCGATCCTGAGGGTCGTCCGTCGTCATGAGGCATTGAGGACGGTCATCCGTGACGAGGCCCAGCATGTCATGCCGTCGCCCGACGTCGGGGTGCCGCTCACAGACCTCTCCGAATCCGACGATCCGGAGGCGGCCCTGGCCGAGTGGTATGAGGACGAACTCCGAACTCCCTTCGACTTGTCTGAGGGGCCGGTCTTCCGGGCCAACATCCTCAGGCTCGGGACGGCGTCCCACCTGCTGGTCCTGGCCGGTCACCACATCCTAATTGACGGCATGTCGCTGGACATCATCATGGGAGAGGTCGCGGCCGTCTACTCAGCCCTCTGTGACGGGCGGGAGATCGCACTCCCCCCGCCGATGCAGAATTGGAAGCATGTGCAATGGCAGATGCGACAGAACGACTCCCCTGATATGAGGGCCCATAAGGCGTACTGGCTGGAACAGTTTGCCGGGGAGCCCCCAGTCCTCGACCTCCCCGCGGACCGTCCGCCACCCCCCATGAGATCCTATCAGGGGGGCCGCCTGGCCGCCCATCTGGACGCCGACGTCCGCGCCGGCCTCGCCGAGATCGGCCGGCGGGAGGGGTGTACGGAGTTCATGACCCTTCTGTCGGCGTACATGGTCCTGCTTCACCGGCTGACCAGCCAAGCGCGGGTCGTGGTCGGAATCCCCACCGCGGGACGCTCTTTCGGGGGAGGGGAGACGCTGGTCGGATACTGCACGAACCTCCTGCCCGTGCAGAGCAGCCCCGAGGGATATCCGACATTCACCGAGCATCTCGGAATGATGCGGGACGTGCTCCTCAAGGCGTACCGACATCAGGCGTATCCCTTTGCCGACCTGATCAGCAGACTGGATCTGCGGCGGGACGGCAGTCGGCCCCCCCTCGTTTCGGTCATATTCAATCTCGACAGGCCGGCCGAGGTGCCAAAAATGTCGGGGCTTGAGGTGGCTTGGCGATCTCAGCCGGCAGGCTTCACCGCATTCGACCTGGTGTTCAACCTGACCGACACCGGTGCCGAACTGGTGTTGGAATGCGATCACAACACGGACATGTTTGATCCGGAAACCGTTGACCGTCTCATCGGACACTTTCTGACCCTGCTGGAGGGGATCGTCGCGGATCCGGCCCGGAGGGTCTCCGATCTGCCGTTGCTGACCGACGCGGAGCGGCATCGGATCCTTCATGAGTGGAACGACACCGAGACAGAATATCCGGCGGACAGATGCATCCACCACCTGTTTGAGGAGCAGGCGGGACGCACACCGGACGCCGTGGCGGTGACATTCGAGGATCGGCAGGTGACCTATTCGGAACTGAACACCCGTGCCAACCGGCTGGCGCATCATCTGATCTCCCTCGGAGTCGGCCCCGAGGTGCCCGTCGGAATATGCATGGAACGCTGTGCGGAGATGGTCACGGGAATCATGGGGATTCTGAAGGCCGGCGGCGCATATCTGCCGCTGGATCCGGATTATCCGAGGGAACGGCTCGGCTTCATGCTGGAGGATGCCGGTGTCACACTGCTGGTGACACAGGAGAGGCTGACACCGCTGCTGCCTGAGCATGGGGCGCACACGATCTGCCCGGACAGGGACGGCGGCGCATCCGGAGAAGGGGACGACAACCCTGTCAGCGGCGTCGGGCCGGACAATCCCGCATACCTGATTTACACGTCCGGAACCACGGGAAAACCGAAAGGTTCGGTGATCACCCATCACAATGTCGTCCGCCTTTTCTCCGCGACCGACTCATGGTTCCGCTTCGGCGAAAAGGACGTGTGGACACTGTTTCATTCATACGCGTTTGACTTCTCGGTCTGGGAGATCTGGGGAGCCCTGTCCCACGGGGGCCGTCTGGTGGTCGTGCCTCATATGGTCGGCCGCTCTCCCGAAATCTTCCGGGACATGCTTCGCGGCAGGCGGGTGACTGTTCTCAGCCAGACACCCCAGGCATTCGCCCAGCTCATGCGGGCGGAGCTGTCACAGGACTCGGCTGGGGAGTCCGACCTGCGTCTGGTGGTCTTCGGCGGGGAGGCCCTTGACATACGGAGCTTGGAACCCTGGTTCGCAAGGCACGGAGACTTCCCGCGTCTGACAAACATGTACGGGATAACGGAGACGACTGTCCATGTGACATACCGCCCCCTGACAGGGGCCGACCCGGGAAATGCGGCCAGCGTGATCGGTGTTCCGATTCCCGACCTCCGGGTTTATGTGACAGACAGGCGTTTTCAGCCTGTCCCTGCCGGAGTTCCCGGGGAAATGCATGTGGGAGGCGCCGGCCCGGGCAGGGGGTATCTCGGCCGGCCCGGGCTCACAGCCGAAAAGTTCATCCCCGACCCCTTCGACGGCAGGCCCGGGTCCCGCCTTTACAGAACCGGGGACATTGCCCGGCATCTGCCGGACGGTGATATCGAATACTTGGGGAGAGCCGACCATCAGGTCAAAATCCGGGGCTTCAGGATCGAGCTTGGCGAGATCGGGGCGGCGCTGTCCGGCCATCCGTCCGTCAGGGACAGCGTGGTCGTCGCGAGGGAGGCCCCGTCCGGCGACAGGCGGCTGGTCGCCTATGTCGTCGGAGAGGCCGACGCCTCCGATCTCCGGGACCATCTGAGGCGGAAGTTGCCGGACCACATGATCCCCGCGCACTTTGTCCTCATGGACGCCCTCCCCCTGACACCCAACGGCAAGGTTGACCGCAGGGCGCTGCCGCCTCCTGATGAGACCGATTCCGAATCTCCGCACACAGAGCCCCGGAACGATGTCGAACGACAGATTCGTGACATATGGCGGGAGGTTCTCGGAAGGGAGGTGGAGGTTCATGACAACTTCTTCGACATCGGCGGCCATTCGTTGCTCGTGATCAAGGTCCACGGCCGACTGCGGGAACTCTTCAGGAAGAAGATTTCCGTCGCGGACCTGTTTCAGCACACCACGGTGGCCGCCCTTGCGCGACATGTGAGTCCCGAAGGCAGCGAAACCGGAAGGGAGGGGATCGTCATGCGAAAGATGGCGGACAATCGGGAGATCGCCGTCATCGGCATGTCCGCCGCGTTTCCAGGTGCCGAAGACATCGCCGAGTTCTGGAAGAACCTGGGGGACGGCATCGAGTCGCTGACATTCCTCACAGGGGACGAGTTGCTGGCGGCCGGCGTCGATCCGTCACTGCTGGAGAATCCCGACTATGTCAGGACGCCCGGCGGACTTCTGGAGGGAAAGGATCGCTTCGACGCCCCCTTCTTCGGCTACTCCCCCAATGAGGCGGAACTCATGGATCCGCAGATGCGGCTGTTTCATGAGCACACTTGGAACGCGTTGGAGGACGCGGGACATGACCCCGAGTCGTACGACGGGCGGATCGGCCTGTATGCCGGGGCGTCCCGCAATTGGGAATGGGAGTCCTCGGCCATGTCGTCCAGAGAGGCCGGCCTGCTGGGGGAGTATGCCGCCTCCCAACTGGCCGACAGGGAGTTCCTGCCGACCCGGGTCGCCTACGTCCTGAACCTGAGGGGGCCAGCGACCCTTCTCCAGACGTCCTGCTCCACCTCCCTGATGGCCGTCCACACCGCGTGCCAGGCACTGCTGAACGGGGAGTGCGACATGGCCCTGGCCGGGGGGGTGAGCGCGACGGTCCTCCGAATATCCGGGTACCTGTATGAGGAGGGGATGATCGCCTCGCCGGACGGGCATTGCAGGGCCTTCGACGCCAAGGCGGCCGGAACCGTCGATGGGGAGGGGGTCGGGGTCGTCCTGCTCAGGCCCCTTGAGGCGGCTCTCAGGGACCGGGACCACATTTATGCGGTCATCAGGGGATCCGCTGTCAACAATGACGGAAGGGAGAAGATCGGCTACACCGCGCCGAGTGTGGCCGGCCAGGCCGAGGTGGTCCGGGCCGCGATCTCAGCCGCCGGGATTCCCCCCGAGACGGTCAGCTATGTGGAGGCCCATGGCACCGGGACCCCTCTGGGCGACCCCGTTGAGATTCAGGCGCTCACACAGGCGTTCGACACGGCGGAGACACAGTTCTGCGCGATCGGGTCGGTCAAGACCAACATCGGCCACCTCGACGCGGCCGCGGGGGTGGCCGGGCTTGTCAAGGCGGTGCTCTGCCTGGGGAACAGGGCCATCCCTCCGAGCCTGAACTTTCACGAGCCGAATCCGAACATTGACTTCGGGAACTCCCCCTTCCATGTGAGTCACGAATTCCGGGAATGGGCGGATGTGCCGCTGCCCCGGCGGGCAGGTGTCTCATCCCTGGGTATCGGCGGAACCAACGTCCATGTCATTCTTGAGGAGGCACCCGAACCGGAGGATTTCCCGGCGGTGAGGGACCAGCATCTCATCGTGCTTTCGGCGAGGACGGCGTCGGCCTTGGACAAAGCCACCACGAGACTCGCCGCATATTTTGGGGATCACCCGGATGTCAGCCTGGCCGACGCGGCATACACCCTTCAGGTCGGCCGGAGGGCGTTTCCACATCGGCGGACATGCGTGTGCGCCGATACCGCCGAGGCCGCGGAGGTCCTCTCCCTCCCAGCGTCCGGGAAGGTCATCTCCGCGATTTCGGAAACTCGCCGGAGGCCAGTGGTGTTCATGTTTCCGGGCCAGGGCGCGCAGTATGTGGGCATGGGGAGCGGACTGCACCGGACGGAGCCGGTCTTTCGCGAGGCCGTGGATCGTCTCCTTGACATGGCGGCCCCACTCATGGGAGATGAGAATCTCACGCGCGTCCTGTATCCGGACCGAGACGGCGGGGATTCCCGGGATCGGATGAACCAGACCGAGTTCACACAGCCGCTTCTGTTCATCTTCGAATATGCGCTGGCGCGGTTGCTGATGGCTTGGGGAATCCGCCCGGACCTGATGATCGGGCACAGCTTGGGGGAATATGTCGCTGCCTGCCTGTCCGGGGTCTTCTCCCCGGAGGACGCGCTCGGCCTCGTCATTCGCAGGGGCCAACTGATCCAGGAGACCGAACCGGGGGCCATGCTGACCGTGGATGCGTCGGAGTCCGAATTGGCTCCCCTTCTGATGGATGGCGTCTCGCTGGCGGCCGTCAACGGCCCGGAACGCTGTGTGCTCTCAGGCCCTGCTCGGACCATCACCGACTTGGCCAAGAGACTCCGGGCAGACAGGCATGAGGCGAGGCGATTGCATGTCTCCCACGCGTTTCACTCGGAGACGATCGCCCCGATCTTGGAGAAGTTCGGAGAGATGCTGGAGACTGTTCGCCTTGGGGAGCCGGCGATTCCCTTCATCTCGAACCTGACAGGGACGCGAATCACCCCGACGGACGCGACCGACCCGGCATACTGGCTGAGACAGATGCGGGAGACCATCCGTTTTGCCGACGGACTCGGCGGGCTGATGGCAGACGAGGGCACTGTGTTCGTCGAGATCGGTCCGGGAAACACGCTGACCACGTTCGCGAGGCGGCATCCGGAGAAAAGACCGGACCATCTGTTTCTGAATCCTGTCAGGCATCCGACCCAGGATGTTCCGGATGTCCATCATCTGCTGGATCAGATGGGCCGGTTCTGGCTTGCCGGAGGATCCGTGGACTGGCAGGCGTTTCATTCGGGAGAGACACGGCGGCGGATTCCCCTGCCCACCTATCCGTTTGAGCGGCAACGATATTGGCCTGAGAAGACATCTCCCACGACAGAAGCGAAAACAAGCCCCACCGGCCCTGTCCGGGAAGGAAAGAGGCCAGACGTCTCGGACTGGTTCTATGTGCCAGTCTGGAGCCCCTCCCTCCTGAGACGCGACTCGGACATGAGGGGGAGGAGGCACCGCTGGCTTGTGTTCAGGGACACCTGCGGCCTGGGAGACCAGCTCGTGCGGCACCTTGAGGGAGAGGGGCAGCATGTCATCGTCGTGGGGGGAGGGCCAAAACTCGGGAAGGCCGGTGACAGCGAATATCTCATTGATCGGACGCGCGGCGAGGATTATGACCTGTTGGTCAGGGAGATCACACGAGACAGGCCGTTTCCCGACAAGATTCTCCATTTGTGGGGTGTCACACGGCATGATGGCGGGGTGCCGTGTGCGGAGCGCGTGGCCGACTCCCTGGATGCGGGGTACCACAGCCTGCTACGTCTAGCTCGGGCCTTGGGGAGGTCGGAGATCTCCGACGAGATTCGCATGCTTGTGGTCACCAACCATATGCAGGCGGTGGGTGCCGAAAGGCTGTCATGCCCCGAAAAGGCCGCCGTCCTCGGACCGGTGAAAGTGATCCCGGCGGAATATCCGCACATCTCCTGCCGAAGTGCGGACATCGAGTTCCCCGTGTCGTTTGGCAGGAGGACGGAGAGGCTTGTCCGATCGCTGATTGCGGAATGTCTTGCCGAGGACTCCGAGACCGTCGTCGCCCACCGCCGTGACCGATGGGTGCGAAGATTCGAGCCGATCCAGCCGGACAATCCCGGACCCGGCGTGTCAGGGGATGCCGTCCCCCCGGGGGATGTCTGGCTGATCACCGGCGGGCTCGGAGGGATCGGCCTGACCTTGGCCGACTACTTGGCAAGGCGCTCCCGGGCCCGGATTGTCCTCACCACCCGATCGGCATTTCCCCACAGGAACGAGTGGAACACTCTCTCCTCCTCCCCAGGCAATGATTCTGTTCGGGACAGGATCCTCATGATTTGCCAGATGGAGGATGCGGGCGGAGAGGTCATGGTCATGAGGGCCGATGTGTCCGACAGGGGGCGGATGCGGGACGTCGTCGCCGAGGTGAGGAGACGCTTCGGAAGGCTCAATGGGATCATCCATGCCGCGGGGCTGCCCGACGGTGCCATGATCCAGAGAAGGACACGGGAGATGTCGGAGCAGGTATTCTCATCGAAGCTCGCCGGCTCGCTTGTCCTCTCGGAGATCATGGGGGATTCCGGGGCGGACACGATGATCCTCTGCTCCTCCCTCTCCTCAATTCTGGCACCGTTCGGGCAAGTAGCCTACTGCGCGGCCAATGCGTTTTTGGACGCATTGGCGCATTCCCATATGATCCGGGACGGCATCTCCGTCACGTCTGTGAACTGGGATGCGTGGCAGGAGGTCGGCATGGCCGCCGATGCGGCGAAGAGACGTGAACAAGGCTCCGGGCGGGACGAACTCCGCCACGGAATCCTGCCCGAGGAGGGCGGGGAGGTCTTCGCCCGCATCCTGCGTCATGATTTTCCCCAGGTTGCCGTCTCGACCAGGGATTTGAGGATGCTGATCCGGGAAGATGGCAGATCAGATATTCACCCCGCGAAGTTCCCGGACGACCCGGCACCTCCCGGGAAGACGCATCAGCGTCCCGAACTTCGGTCCGACTATGTCGCGCCGGGAAACGAGACGGAGCGAAAGATCGCCGACATTTGGAGCCAGCTGTTGGGGCTTGACCGGGTCGGAATTCATGACGACTTTTTCGAACTCGGTGGAGACTCGCTTCTGGGCACCCGTGTGCTTGTCCGACTGAAAGAGATGTTCGGGACGGAACTCACTCTGCACAGACTGTTCCAAAATCCCACTGTGCATGACATGGCCGAACAAATCAGAGCCATTCGCAAAGCAACCCGGAAATTAGAAAATAGTCCTGAGTTTGCGGAAGGTGACTGGGAGGAGGGAGAATTATGAAAAGCATTGAGAACTTTGTGTTGCATCTTGACGATATGGGTGTGAGACTCTGGATTGATGAGGAACGCCTGACTTACAAAGCGCCCAGAGGAATCATGACGCCGGAGATCCGTGGGCAGTTGAAGGAACGCAAACCGGAAATCCTCTCATTCTTGAAAAGGAACACGGCCCCTGCCCAGGTCATTCGGCTCGCTCCAAGGGACAGGGACATCCCGCTCTCATTTTCCCAGCAACGTCTCTGGTTTCTGGATCAGTTCGAGGGTCGGAGTGCCGCCTACAACGAGCCGATGAGTGTCCGTCTCGTGGGTTCGCTCGACAAGACGGCATTGGAAGCCGCCCTCAATGAGATTGTCCGGCGGCATGAGATTCTGCGGACCACCTTCGCCATGAGAGACGGCCATCCGACTCAGATCATCGCCTCCGAGCGGAGGCTCCTCCTGCCGGTGGCGGATCTGCGAGGTCTGTCGAAAGCCTCAGGGGAGACGGAATCAGGGCGCCTGGCCTCGGAGGAGGCAGAACGACTGTTCCAGCTGTCGGAGGGTCCGCTGATCCGTGTGGGCCTGCTGAGACTGGGCAGCGGGGAGCACATCCTGCTCTCCACCATGCACCACATTGTGACGGACGGCTGGTCAGCCGGTATCCTCGCCCGGGAGATCGCCGCATTGTACGGGGCGTTCTCCAAGGGCTGGCCGTCACCCCTTCCGGAGCTCGCGGTGCAGTATGCCGACTTCGCCGTGTGGCAGGAAAACCTGCTGACAGAAGGGAGGCTTGGGGAGCAGTCGGACTACTGGAAAAGGCAGCTTTACGGCGCGCCTTCGCTCCTCGAACTTCCCACAGACAGCCCCCGCCCACCCATGCAGAGCTTCAGGGGACGCACACAGGTGTTCAGAATCCGTCGAGAGCTGACTGAGGGACTGGTAGGACTCGGGCGGAAATACGGTGTCAGCCTGTTCATGACCCTTCATGCGGCGTTCACGGCCCTGCTCTGCCGTCATTCCGGACAGGAGGACATCCTCGTCGGAACGCCGGTGGCCAACCGGAACCGCAGGGAGACCGAGCCCCTGATCGGCTTCTTTGTCAACACCCTGGTCCTGAGGACCGACCTGTCTGGGGATCCTGAATTCAGTGTGCTTCTGGATCGGGTGAGGCGGGTGACCCTGGACGCATACTCGCACCAGGACATTCCGTTCGAGCGGCTGGTGGAGGAGCTTCAGCCGGAGAGGAGTCTCAGCCACCATCCGCTGTTCCAGGTCATGTTCGCCATGCAGAACACGCCGACGGAGTTCCCGGAGCTGCCCGGCCTGACCCTGACGCCCCTGGAGACGGAACACGACATCTCCAAGTTCGACCTGACGCTGAGTGCGGAGGAGACGCCGGAGGGGATGGCCTGTGCATTCGAGTACAGCACCGACCTCTTTGACGATGGCAGGATCAACCGGATGATCGGACACCTTCTGACCCTCTTGGAGGGGATTGTCGCCGTCCCGGCCCGGAGGATCTCCGAGCTGCCCCTGCTGACCGAGGCGGAGAGGCATCGGATTCTTGTCGAATGGAACGACACGGAGACGGAACACCCCTCGGACAGATGCATCCACCACCTGTTTGAGGAGCAGGCGGGACGCACACCGGACGCCGTGGCGGTGACATTCGAGGATCGGCAGGTGACCTATTCGGAACTGAACACCCGTGCCAACCGGCTGGCGCATCATCTGATCTCCCTCGGAGTCGGCCCCGAGGTGCCCGTCGGAATATGCATGGAACGCTGTGCGGAGATGGTCACGGGAATCATGGGGATTCTGAAGGCCGGCGGCGCATATCTGCCGCTGGATCCGGATTATCCGAGGGAACGGCTCGGCTTCATGCTGGAGGATGCCGGTGTCACACTGCTGGTGACACAGGAGAGGCTGACACCGCTGCTGCCTGAGCATGGGGCGCACACGATCTGCCCGGACGGGGACGACGCCACATTCGGGGAAGGCTGCGACAATCCTGCCACCAATGTCGGGCCGGACAATCCCGCGTATGTGATCTACACGTCAGGTTCCACAGGCAGACCCAAAGGGACAGTGATTCCGCACAGCGGCCTTGTCAATTATCTCAGCTGGTGTGCGGAAGCCTACCGGGTCGCGGACGGAAGCGGCGCGGCTGTGAGCTCTCCGATCTCATTCGACGCCACAGTCACCGCTCTTTTCTCACCGCTACTGGTCGGAAAGGCGGCAACGCTGATCCGAGAGGAAAAGGGTGTCGGAGGGCTTGCGGATTTCATATGTTCCGGCAACCATTCCGATCTGATAAAAATCACCCCCGCCCACCTGAAGATGCTGGCAGACCACCCCTCGGTTTCCGGGGAGTCCGGAACCCGGATATCGGCAATGATTGTCGGCGGCGAGGCACTCTCCTGCGATGCGGCATCTTTCTGGCGGGAATTCTCGCCCGGCACACGTGTCATCAACGAATACGGACCCACGGAAACGGTTGTCGGCTGCTGTGTTTGCGAAGTTGCCGACCGGTGTTCCGGCGAAGGTGATGTTCCCATAGGCCGGCCCGTCGCCAACACGCGGGCATACATCACGGACAGGCACCTTCGGCTTGTGTCCGCCGGTGTCCCGGGTGAGCTTCTCGTCGGCGGAGCAGGTGTTTCCAGAGGCTATCTCAGAAAACCCGGTGTCACAGCGGAAAAGTTCATCCCCGACCCCTTCGGCGGCAGGCCCGGCTCCCGCCTGTACAGGACCGGCGACCTCTGCCGCCACCTGCCGGACGGGAACATCAAGTTCATCGGCCGCGCGGACCATCAGGTCAAGGTTCGGGGCTTCAGGATCGAGCTCGGGGAGATCGGAACGGTGTTGTCGGAGCACCCATCCGTCAGCGACAGCGTCGTCATCGCGAGGGAGGCCCCGTCCGGCGACAGGCGGCTTGCCGCATACGTCGTCGGCGAGGCCGGCACCTCCGAACTGCGGGATTTTCTGGGGCGGAAGCTGCCGGGCCACATGATCCCCGCCCTGTTTGTGTCCATGGACGCCCTTCCCCTGACGCCCAACGGAAAGATCGACCGCGACGCGCTGCCCGATCCGGACATGTCGGAAATCCGGGAGGGACATGCGCCTCCCCGCACCCCCGCGGAGGAGGTCATGGCCTCGGTCTGGGCCGACGTGCTGAACATCGGACAGGTCGGCATCCACGACAACTTCTTCGACCTCGGGGGCCATTCGCTGCTCGCGACGCGGATCGTCTCCCGGCTGCGCGAGGCGTTCCGGGCCGAGGTCCCGGTGCGTGCGGTCTTCGAGTTCCCGACCGTGGCGGGGCTGTCCGGGGAGATCGGGGACATCCGCCTCAAAGGGAAGGCCCGGGAAGTTCCGCCCCTCACGCGGGCTTCCCGCGACGAGAGCCTGCCGCTGTCGTTCGCCCAGCGGCGCCTGTGGTTTCTGGACAGCTTCGAGGGGGGCGGCGGTGCGACATACAACATCCCCGCCGCGGTGCATATGGCCGGCAGGCTGGACGTCGGCGCCGCCGAAGGGAGTCTCGGCGAGATCATCCGGAGGCATGAGGCCCTGCGGACGGTCTTCGGGAATCAGGGGGCGGAGGGGCCGGTGCAGGTCATCATGCCCCACGCGCCCGTTCCGTTGCCGATGACCGACCTGTGCGGCCTGTCGAAGGGGACGGGGGAGGCCGAGGCCGTGCGTCTGGCGGCCGGGGAGGCGCGCAGGCCCTTCGACCTGTCGGAGGGACCCCTGATCAGGGCCGGACTGTTGAGAATGGGCAACGAGGCCCATGCCCTGCTGGCCACCATGCACCACATCGTGTCCGACGGATGGTCGATGGGGATATTCGTCCGGGAGTTCGCC
>JAOZRQ010000194.1 GCA_029940115.1 Desulfobacterales bacterium | reverse complement strand
GACTTCCCGACTGCAAGAAAAAGCCGGGTTTCCTTCCTCAATCATTATTTTTGTCCTGTACACAGAAATTATACCTGCCATTTGCCATGAATAAGTATATCTTCCCTTTATTATCCATATGGATCATCGCCGCCTATCTCCACCTGTTGCATTGCCTCCACATTCTCGACAGGATCCCGTCAAAGAGCGTCATCTGTCTGCTCTTTCTCCCTGTCATTCCGGCTGAGTTTCTGTTCAGCAGTCTCTTTTCCTTTGGCAGGTTGAAGAAGATGTCAGAGATTGACGCGAGGTGGCTTCTCCTCTTTTCATGCCGGGTGTGCGTCTGGCTCGCCTTTTTTTATGTGTGGGTCATCCTTGCCACCCACATCGCCCAGGAGGCCCTATGGCTCAAGTGGTTTGCCCCGCAGTTTTACAGCAACTTTTATCTGGTGTTCAGGGGTGAACGCTGGATCACTCTGATCGCACTGGCCGTATGGCTCCTCTGCTTCCATATCTTGACCGTCCGGAGAAGGGGGTTCCGGATGTTTGCGGCACTGATATTGCCCAACGCGCTCACCCTCCTCTTGTTCATCCATTTGTACTATTATGGCGGTGTGGGTGGATTGTTTGAATACAAGATTGTGCAACAAGATGGCATCCAGAAAGTTTTCGATCTGGAGGAACTCGACTCCCAAAGACGGGTCAACCACCCGAGAGGCCTCTGTTTTGACCCAAAGGCAAATGCCCTGCTGATGATGTTCGGATGCACCTACTGCAATGATGAGGTCCACTACCCGACCATCATCCGAAAAGACTTGGAAAGCGGGGACATCCAATATTTTTTGAGCGGCAACATCAGACGAGTCCATTGCCATCCATGCGCCAAGAGCATATTTGTGGCCCCATGGTATCAGGAGGTCTTTTATGAGCTGTCAAAAGATGATCTGAAGACGGCCAGAACCTACCCGAACCAGACCGATGGGTTGCTTCGATATTGGGAGCCGATGGATGTTCTCAAGGATGTGTCGGAAAATCGTGTCTATGTCGCCAATGATGTGGAGCAGGCTTTGATCGCCTACAATCTCGACACCGGCAGGATCGAAAAGGTATTGAACCTGTATGAACAGGGGTTTGTCAATTTTGGCGGCCCCTTGTGGAACCTGGTGCAATCGGCCAAAACCCGGAAGCTTTACTTTATCTCAGGTCCCGGACAGAATCTGTATGAAGTGGATCCAGATTCTTTGGAGGTACTCAGACATGCTGATTTTTTTGATGGAGTCGGCACCGCGCTTGAGATTGATGACACACAGGATCTGCTCTATTACCAGAATGGCGCGTTTGACTCGTTGTATGAGATTGACATTCACACATTCAAGATAAAAAGAACGCTGAAGGGTGAAATCCATGCCAGGCGAATCCGTCTGGACAAAAAAAGAGACTGTCTGTATGTGCTCGGATATTTTTCTGGCACGGTCTTTGCCATCGATTTGGGCACTGGCAGACGTCTGTGGACGATGAAAGTCGGGGGTTCACCTCATGGGATGGCTTTGCATGAGGAGACTTTATGGGTCAATTCCATGGCAGGGGTGTTCAAGCTGGATATCCAGACAATTTCGGAGCCTCCATGACGGCCCAGACTCGGTTATGGGCTATCCGAGGTTGGTCCAAACGATGATCAAGGCCAAAGATTTATGGCCAATTACTTATTCGGTCACAGATACATGGGGAAGAAGAACAACGTAGCTTATGAATAAAAGAAATCTCACTCTCTGCTGGGCAATCCGAATCGGCATCATCTTCATTCCGGTCTCCCCACTCTTCTTCTTTCTGATCGCCATCCATTCTGTTTGGGTGTGGCCACTCCTAGGGGGAACGCTCATCTCCTTTCTTCTCCCGATCCCGCTTCAATGGATGGGAAGGCTGGCTCGTCTTGAAAAGAAACTGAATCGTCTGCAAGTGGGACTCTGCTGGATTCCCATAATATTCTTCGCCTACCATTGGTTTTTGATTTTCCCTGAACTGTTCAGAATGATGGGAATTTTCCTGTTCCTGTTGGTCATGAGATTCAAATTGAGGCACTTTTTCCAGAGGTCTCTCCCACTTGAGACACCCCTGATGATAGTCATCCCAAATGCGCTTTTTCTCTTGGTGATGCTCACCACTCAAGGGATTTCATCAATGTATGTGATGATTTATCTGACAGGCATCACAGGAATGATTGTCGCCGTATGTTACCTGAACAATCGAGATTCATTGGGACTCGCTCCATGGACCGTCATCTTTGTCTTGTCTTCATATGGCAGTGTGATCTGTCTGGTACTCCATGTTTACACCTGCGATCAGAGGGGACTCGCGTCAGAGATTGTTCGCCAGAAAGGAATCCAGCGCATCAAATCCTTGGAACAGGACGACCATCCTGATGTTCCCTTTCACCAGATATCCGCCTTTTTTGTCCATCAAGAGAAGGCGGTCTTGTTTCCAAGACATTTGCCACAGGTGATCTGTCTGATTGAGGGGGAAAGACCTCGATTCTTCAGGACAGACAGCGGCTTTGCGGACAATATTGTGTTTGATGCCCTTCATGAGCATTTCTACTTTGTTGCAGGAAACCATCTGTATGAAGGGTCATCAAGGGATTTGTCCATCAGGCTGTTGCATGAATTTGATCCCGCTCTCATCAATCTGCCTCGGACCCCCAACTACATACGGGGCTATCCAAAAGAGAAGCCCAAGTGGCTGCTTGTTCAATTCGACTTGGACAATGGGGTGTTTCTCTACGATTTGGAAAGCCATCGGGACATCCATGTTCCTTCACCATACTTTCTCATCGAGAGCATCTGGCATCCCGATGGGACAAAGATCATCTCCTATGGCGCGGATGCCACGAGCATCAGGGGCCATTTTGTGGTCATGGACTTGCAGGGCAATCTGTTGTCCCATCGCACAGTGATGCCGTTTGATGATATCTCCCTCTCCCCAACCGCGTCGGACGAGTTTCTCGCGGCCTTCTTTTTCAAAGGGAGATTGGAACGGCTGTCGGTGGATACCCTGAAGCCCTCTTGGGAACTTGATGTCCCACCGGGTCCGCGCAGTGTGAGAGAATACGGAGGGCATGCGCTTGTGCCGAGCTACATCAACGGAACCTTGTCTCTCTATCGAACCTCCGATAAGGTCCTGTTCCGAAGGGTGCTGATTGGGAAGCGTGTTCGTTCGATCACCCCCGCATCAGAAAGGGATGGCTTTTGGATATCCTCGTCTGCCGGCCTGTTTTTCATGGACATGTCAGACTTTGATCTCACCGAGCTGTGTACAGGACAAAAAAATGATTGAGGGAAAGAAACCCGGCTTTTTCTGGCGGTCGGGGAATCTGCCCGTTCGGGAAAAAAGCCGGGTTTCTCGGCCATCCCAAACTTTTTGTCCTGTACGCAGCTCACCGAGTCAAATTGATCATGCCCACGGCCGCCTTGAGGGACAAGACCAGTTGCTTGGGGCTTTTCAGAAGATATGTCTGTCGCAGCAACGAACGGGGATGGAAATAAAAGGATCGGCTGATCCGCTCCCCCATTTCGCGATAAAGGGCCTCATCCGACTCAATCCGCCTGAAACTGGGAGACTCATCCATTATTCCGGGGCGTCTGAAAAAGAGGTTCAGGGAGATGAAGTCCGGATCAATCTCTTTCAGAAAGGATCTGAGACGCGCCTCGTAAATGTGGAGATCGCTCCCTCGGCTCTCCATGCCGATCATTATCTGGGCAGCCGAGCGGATGCGGTGTTTTCTGAGCAGACGGAACGCATTTTTCATCGTATCGGTATGCAAATGTCTTCCCATCTCCCCCAACCATGTCTCATCAAAGCTCTCCACACCCATCATCATCAAAACGCATCCAAGTTCTGAGGCGCGGGCGGCCAGTTCCTCGTCAATCAGATCCGGCCTTGTGAAGCAGATCCAATGGAAACGGCACCCCATCTGTCTCCATTCATCAAACAAGCACAGCGTACGGGCCTTGTCCGCCATGAATGTCGCGTCCCGGACGTACAGGCTCCTGAAGCCATGGGACGCGGCAAATTCGAGTTCCTCCACAAACTCCCCGATGTCCCGGTTCCTGTATCCGAGCAGGTGGGTATTGCAGTATCGGCAATGATACGGGCATCCGAAGCTGGCCGCGATGCTGTGGTATTTCGGATCCGGAAAAAAGGGGAGCTGATACGGATATTTTCTGACAAACCCCTTCCACGGAAGGGGGTATGCAAAAGATTTCGGGAAACTTGAAGATGCATCTGCGCCACGCACACGAAGATGGGGGGAGACCCGGCCGTTGAGATGGTCTGACAGTCCCGCAGTTCCGAAGTCCGTGAGCAACCCTTCGGCTTCGGGAATCCTTTGGAGCAGACGCTCTGGTCTGAACCGGGCCGCGTCACCCGACAGAAACAGGCGGGCAGAGGGCAAGGATAGCTTGATCTGTCTGAAAAAGGCGGCGTCCTCATCCAAGACCGCCTCTCCCACAAGGGAGAGAATCACATCTGGATCAAACGACCGGATTCGTTCAATGGTCTGATCAGGATGGATCTGCTCGAAAACCGCATCAACAAAATCGAGTTCAAAGCCATCCTCGGACAGAAAGCCGGATTGAATCTGGAGGTCCAAGGGGTGGATGAGGAGTCTCCCCTTGAATCGGCCGCTACAGTAGCAGTCCCGGAAAACCGGCTTTTTGGCTGGCGGATTCAGAAGGAGAAGCTTCTGCTTTGAACCCATTTTCCGAGTTCGCTTCCGTGGAAGGATCAATTTCCGTCCTTTGTCTGAACGATTCCTTTTCATGTGGTGTTCCTCCATGATGAGATCGTGGGCAAGTCCCAAGTTGGAAGAGTGTCATCTCAGAATGTTGCCGATGTCATTCAGTTTCATCGCAGATAACCATTGTCTTGATCCTCCTCCTCATCAACCGACAACCTGCGTTTGAAGTCGGATTCCCATTTGCAATAGATCAGCGTCTCAACTGGCCGCCAATTTTATGATGGCGTGATTTGCTCCGAAGACCTCATCCAAGTCATCAATTTTCACACGTGTCCTGTTCTTTGTGAAAGCTTTGTCCTCAAGCCTGCCAAACTGCCACAACTCCGCATCTGTGACCATACCATAGACTGTTCTCTTTTCGTCCGCATTCAACTTTTGTGCCGCCACCAATTCCGCCAGACATTGCCCCCAACCTTTGACAAAGTCATTCTGTTTTGCCTCAACGACAAGCATCAGGGGCATTCCCAACACATTCTTTCCGAGATCCGAGCGTTGGGCGATGATGTAGTCAGGCGTTCCTGACAATGTGCTGTCGGCGGAGATGAATTTGTGGCTCCAAAGTGAGCATTGCCTGACGAATTCCCTGCAAGCCTCCCTTAAAATGGGATAAATGACATTCTCACACCTGGAGGCCTCCGATGCGAAAATGTCGAAATGGTTGCTGCTGAACTCATAATCCCGGACAAAGCATTCAGGTGGCGACATGGGTGTCACAATGAGGAACTCCTCCTCAACATATCTTATGTCATATGCCTTCTGAACTTCGTCAGAAGACTTGAAGTCTGTGAAGGCCATCGCATCATATCCTTTTCTGTGTCGTTCGTTCCTGCGCGCCCAATTGATCACCGCATCCCATACCACTGTTTTCAAATATTTTTCGACTGGTGCGGTTGCCCCTGACTCCCAAGCTCCAATCTCCGGAGTCCCGGTTTTCGGGGAGATTTTCCTGGGAAAATCTGCTGACCGCTGGCCGTTGTCCATGGAGGGTGTTTGAAAACTTGTCTGATTATAACGGATTTGGGGGAGCCTTGAACGTGAACTTGAACCCGGGCAGGCCCGGGCTCGGGCTCGGAGACGGTTCGGCCCCGCACCGAGGTTTGGCCCAGGCTGACGTTCACGTTCACGTTTTTCAGCGGGATTTCCTTGGAAAATCCGTTGACCGCTGACCCTAACCGCACAGGTCGAACTTTTTCAAATTTCAAGTTTCATTGCTCAACCGCATGGCCATTTCAGAGAAGAAATCGGCAAGGGATGTCCGATCCGCCTTGCTCATGCGAAGCTCCTGGGCCACCCGCTCGATGGAGGAGGCGGTCTCCTCATATTTCTGCCGGATATCGGCCCGGAGATTCTGGGACTGCTCGGACATCTCCATGCGCAGGTCGTTCGCGCCTCTTTCCAGTTGATCTTCCTGTTTGCCAATCCGCTTTACAAGGGAGCGGGAGAGATCGTTCAACTGTCTTTCAAGATTTTTGACGGCTTCGGATCGGGCATCCTGCTCGGCCGCGACTTGGTCTTTCGATGCCCTGTTGATGTCCTCCAACTGGCGTTCGATGGTTCTGAGAGACTCAGACCGGGCATTCTGCTCGGTCATCACCTTATCCTTTAATGTCTCCATCTCCTTGTTGATATATTTTTCGAGCGAGTCAAAATTTTCCCTGGCCTCGCTCTTTGAGACGGTCATCTCCTTGAACATCCGCTCTTCGAGACGGGAAAACCGCTTCTCATAATCGTGCATCTGATTGCCGAAGATCAGGTCCCGGATCTTGTCTATGTTTGCAGACGCGCCCGGATCCATTCCCGGGCTTTTAGGTTTGGGAGCCTCAACACTCCTGTCGGGTTTCGATGTTTCCTGTGAAGTCGCTACATCATCTTCCTTTTTTTCAGGTATGATGTTCATCTCCTCTCCTCCCTTTTTCATGAATATCCCTTCCTTTCTGGCAATGAACGTGGATGCCTTCCGATTCACAAACAAAGGCGCCTCCGGGTTTGTTTCCGTCTCGCTCACAAATTGTTCCCCCTTTTTTGGATGAGAAAGATTCCCGATTTTCAGCCCGTATTGGAAACCACAAAGAACCAGTAATATTCTAAAAAACAACCTTTTGCAAGGATTTTTTAAGGCATCGGTGGCCGTTGAAAACGTCGGGTTTCCTTCCTGACAGGCGGAGGGACGCGACCACTTGACTGAAAATGACATGAGGGGCGTGAAAGCTTCATCCGCTGGCAGAAATTTGTGAATAATTCTGCTGTGTACAGAAAGAAACCCGGCTTTTTCTTGCAGTTGGGGAGTCGGCCCGTCTGGAAAAAAGCCGGGTTTCTCGCCCATCACAACTTTTTGTCCTGTACGCAGACAATTCTGGCAAAAAGTCACGATTCAACACTGGGCAAGCAACAAAGTCCTTGACAGAGTGATCAACAGATGGTAGAAAAGTTTTCAGATGTATGGGACGGAAAACCGTTCTTATGCCTGATCGTCATTTTTTTTGCTGGGAACAGGATTCCAGAGAAGACTTTTTGTCCTTGAACTTTGACCATTCACGGTCAGGTACCCCATCAGGAGGCAAACCTATATGCTACAAATCGAAGAACTCAGAGTGGAAGTCGGCGGGAAGGAGATCCTGAAAAACGTCAACATGGAGGTTCCCGAAGGAGAGACCCACATCCTCTTCGGACCCAATGGTTCCGGAAAGACCACCCTGATGATGACCATCATGGGGTTTTCCGGATACGAGGTGACCCACGGGAAGATCACTTTCAAAGGCGAGGATATCACCCATCAGCCGATTCACGAGCGGGCCCGCCTCGGCATCGGCGTATCTTTTCAGCGGCCGCCCACGATCAATGGATTGAAGACCAGAAACATCGTGGAGATCTGCGCCATGGACCAGCCCGTTGATGTTGAGACCCTCGCGGACCAGCTTGACTTTTCCGAATTTCTTGACCGGGATGTGAACCACAACTTCTCAGGCGGCGAGATCAAGCGATCCGAACTGCTTCAGCTGATGGCCCAGCGCCCGGACCTGACGTTGTTGGATGAACCGGAATCAGGTGTTGATCTTGAAAGCATCCTCCTCGTCGGGGATACCATCAACAGCCTTCTGAACAAAGGGACCAAATACTTTCCCCGAGGAAGGACCCATAAGACCGATCGGGTGAAATCCGCACTGGTGATCACGCATACCGGCCATATCCTTGATTACATCACAGCAGACAAGGGCCAAGTGCTTTATGACGGGGTGCTCTGCTGTTCCAGAAACGCAAGAGAGATCCTGAAATGGATAAGAGAATACGGGTATGAGGAGTGCATAAGATGCTCAACGAACTAGATGTGAATCCCCAAGATTTTGAGTCGGACGCGGCGGACCATTGCTACCTGGATGACCTGTCACAAGTTGACGAGACCGATGCGGAACAGTTCCTGAATGTGGGAGTGGATACCGGCGCCGATGGCCGCGGGGGGACCTTCATCCAGAAGGACCGGTCAGTGGTTCACTGCAAATCCTGCCAAGACGGCATTGAAATGATGAGCATTTCCCAAGCTGCCGAGACTCATGGATGGCTTGGGGAATATCTGTGGAAGAACGTGTCTCCGGATACGGACAAATTCACCTCCCGGGCAAGGGAGAAGCCTCACGAAGGATATTTCATCCGCGCGCTCCCGGGTGCCAAGTGCGAGCATCCGTTGCAGTCATGCCTTTACATTTCCAAGGACCACTTTTCCCAGCATGTTCATAATCTGGTCATTGCCGAGGAGGGATCAGAACTTCATATCATCACCGGATGCGCGACGTCGCCCCATCTGGTATCGGGTCTGCATGTGGGGGTGTCAGAATTCTACATCAAAAAAGGGGCCCGGCTCACGTTCACCATGATCCATGACTGGGGGGAGAAGGTCTTTGTCCGTCCCCGAACCGTGACTCGTGTGGAGGAGGGCGGGGTGATCGTCTCCAATTACATCTCCCTGAAGCCGGTGGGTTCCCTTCAGATGTTTCCCACAACCCATCTAATGGGAAAAGATGCCGTGGCTCGATTCAACAGCGTCCTTGTGGCGAGTGAGGGGAGTCATCTCGATGTCGGCTCGCGAGTGATATTGAATGCTCCTGGCGCACGAGCGGAGATCATCTCCCGGGGCATCACGTTGGGCGGGACGATCATCGCCCGGGGGAACCTGATCGGCAAGGTCGCCGGCGTCAAAGCGCATCTGGAATGCAAGGGCCTGATATTGAATGACGGTCTGATGCAGGCCATTCCGGAGCTTTCCGGGCATGTCCCGGGCGTCGAGATGTCCCATGAGGCCGCTGTGGGAAAAATTGATCAGCGGGAGATCGAATATCTCATGGCCCGAGGTCTGGACGAGGATGAAGCGGTCTCCACCATTGTCCGCGGGTTTCTGAATGTTGACATCGAAGGATTGCCGGCAAACCTTCAAAAGCGGCTTGACAAAGCAGTTTCCGAAACCCAGAAGGACATGATGTAGGCGTGAAACGTGAGGCGTGAAACGTGAGACATGAGGCGTGAAACGTGGGGCGTGAAACGTGGGGCGTGAGGCGTGAAACGTGGGGCGTGAGGCGTGAAACGTGAGACGTGGGGCGCGAAACGTGGGGCGTGAGGCGTGAGACGTGAGGCGTGAAACGTGGGGCGTGAAACGTGGGGCGTGAGGCGTGAAACGTGGATCACGGATCACGCATCACATATCACACATCACGTTTCACGCATCAAACATCAAAGATCAAACACCATGCAACAAACCGTTTGCGACATATCTTTTGCCGGAAGAGTCCGGATATTCTCCCACGATTATCTGAAGTGTTGCGTTTACATCTCAACCTTTGACGAGCCCCAGTACATCTTTACCAAAAAGCTCTATTCCAAACTGATATCCTCTTCGCAACTGTTGGAGGACTTCCTCGATTTTCACGGCGCGAAAAACAACACAGACTGGTACCTGTACAGGGAACTGTCGGCCGCGGTTCGTCATCTGAGCACTGCCAGCTATTCCCAGAAGCATATTTTGAACCGCCTGATTTTCTATGAAATGGGAGACAAGAAGGCGTTTGAGGAACAGGGGGAGGCCACCCTTGACTTTCTGACAAGGACCCTGATGAACATCGCGCCGACCATCCTTGACGAAGCCCGGCGTCTGAAGA
The DNA here is from genome assembly GCA_029940115.1 of Desulfobacterales bacterium. Classification (GTDB taxonomy): domain Bacteria; phylum Desulfobacterota; class Desulfobacteria; order Desulfobacterales; family 4be13; genus JAOZRQ01. The sequence goes on along the minus strand of JAOZRQ010000194.1, from coordinate 1,326 downwards.
TCCCCATCCCTAAGGACTGTTTTGAGCCGGCCGACTTTCCGGGGATTGTCACCAGCGAGCTCCTGCCTTGTGACATTGACGATGAGGACCGATCCTGTCAGAAGATGCATATCATCAAGATCGCGAGTGAGTTTCTGAGCATAGCGAGGACCTTTGACCAGTTCACTTTTTATGAGCCTTACACCATGGAGGAGATGCTCGAGATCGTGCCGGACAAGATCAATGAGGTTCAAATCCGGCGGTTTGAGATGCTTGTGCATAATCTTCAGTCCGCTTTTGACACTTATGTCATCCATGGCGGGTTCAAGCGGGGGAATCGGAAGTTGAAAGCCTTTCGCAGCTCCTTTTCTGTGGTGTATCACCTTCTTGAGATGATGGGCAGGTTGCTCCATTTCTATGAGCGGCATCTCCACAACCCCGGATACAAGGATATCTACCGAAAGGTGCAGTCTCATCTGTCGGATCTGCTTCCCCCGGAACGCCTGCTGGATCGCACCATCAATTACGCGTTTTATTATGTGTGCCGTTTCCTCTCCAACGGAAGAGATATGGCAAGGGAGGTGCTCAACGAAAACATCGAGCGTTCTTCCATCAAGGTGGGCATCCCTGTGAAATTTGGCTTCCATTGCCGGCCCAGCCTGCTGGTGGCGAAAATCGTGCAGTTTTACGGGGGGGAAGTGAAGCTTCGGGTGGGAGAGGAGAAGTTTGACGCGAGCAGTGTCTTGGATATCCAATACGCGGGAGGGAAAATCCAGAAGGAGAACATCACCCAAGTGACTTTTGAAGGGGATTCTCGTGCCCTGAAAGACATTGAGATTCTCGCGGGTGTCAATTATGGGGAGGACACCATGGGAAAGGGGGTGCCGCTTCCAAAAGAATTGAGTCATATCAGGTAATCTTCGTTTGGGCCGCTTCGCTTGGATTGGAAATCCAAGCCCAAATTGGCCCATCCGAAACGAGCACGCCGCTCCTGCCGGATTGACAAATCCGGCAGTTGTTTCGGATTGGCCCATCCGAAACGAGCGTGGGAAATTTTCGCTCCTGCCGGATTGACAAATCCGGCAGTTTCGGATTGGCCCATCCGAAACGAGCGTGGGAAATTTTCCATTTCCGATGGCTGAAAACAGTTTTCTTGGCAATCCATATTTACATCATCTGCAACTTCTTTTGACTGTCTGTCCTGAGCTGCCAGTCAATTCCTGCGGAGGCAGGAATCGACCGTGCCACTGACGAAAAGTGGACCTTGATCATCGTTTGGACCAGCCTTGCTCGGATTGCCAAATCCAGGCCGCCCGCCGGATTTGGCAATCCCGCGGGAGCAGGGTG
>JAOZRQ010000193.1:2785-11243 GCA_029940115.1 Desulfobacterales bacterium | reverse complement strand
CCATCGGCGAAAATGTTGACGATCCCCTGACCATGTATCTCTCGGACATCTTCACCCTCTCCGCGAATCTGGCCGGCATACCCGGAATGTCGGTTCCCTGCGGATTCTCAAAGGAGGGACTGCCTATTGGACTCCAGATCATGGGAACGCATTTCAATGAGGAGATGCTGCTCAGGATCGCGTATAACTTTGAGCAGGCGACGGCGTTTCATGGAAAGAGGCCGGAGGTGTGAGGCTGGAAACAGACGATTTGCGAAGGAGACAACTATGCGAAAAAAATTTAACGACACGGGGCTGTGTGTCCCCAATCGGCATTACATGGCGGACACATCCCGCAAAATGGAGGCGATCATCCGGCTTGTCGAGGACGGGGAATATTTCACCATCAACCGCCCCCGACAATTCGGCAAGACCACCACTCTGTCGCTCTTGGCCAGGCGGCTGAATGCGCGGGAGGACTATCTCGTCCTGAAGATCAGCTTTGAGGGGGTCGGGGATGCCCCCTTTGCCAGCGAGCGCGACTTCTGCCCGGCCTTTCTGAAGATCATCGCGCGGAGCCTGATGTTCACCGAACCGGAGAAGGCCGCGTATTTCACCCGGGAGTCCCAACAGGTACACAGCTTTGATGACCTGTCGCTCTTCATCTCCCGCTATGTGATGGACGCGGAAAAGCATGTGGCGCTCCTGATCGACGAGGTGGACAAGAGCAGCGACAACCAGATCTTCCTCAATTTTCTCGGGATGTTGCGGAACAAGTACCTGCAACGCGACGAGGGGATGGACCACACCTTCCAATCCGTCGTCCTGGCCGGTGTCCATGATGTGAAGACCCTCAAGGCCAAAATCCGACCGGATGATGAGAGGAAATACAACAGCCCTTGGAACATCGCCATGGACTTCGTCTTGGACATGAGCTTCAGCCCGGATGAGATCGGGACCATGTTGCGGGCGTATCAGGATGATTGGCAGATCCAGATGGACATCCCCAGCATCGCCGACAGACTCCGGTATTACACCTCCGGGTATCCGTATCTCGTGAGCAAGCTCTGCAAGTTCATTGACGAACAGATCGTGCCGGCGCGGGAGGAGCGGAACTGGTCGGTCAGTGATGTGGAGGACGCGTTTCGCATGATCGTCAGAGACAGTTATACGACCACGCTTTTTGACAGCATGGCCAAAAATCTGGAGAACAATCCGGAACTGTATGATGCGGTGTTTCAGGTGATCATGAATGGGAAAATCCTGCCATTCGCCATTGCCGACCCGGTGATCCACTTTGGACATCTCTACGGCATTCTCTCGGAATCCGACGGGCACTGCGTCATTCACAACCGGATATTTGAACAGCGGATTTATGCCCACATGATGTCCAAACTGATGAGAGCCGAGTATGGGGACGTCAATGGTCTGGCCGGTCCCGAATTTTTTGATGGTGACATTCTGGATGTGAAACTGATTTTGCAGAGATTTCAGACCTTCATGAAGGAGCACCATTCCCATCATGACCAAAAATTCCTGGAACGGGAGGGACGCCTCCTGTTCCTCGCCTTCCTCCGGCCGATCATCAACGGCAAGGGGTTCGAGTTCAAGGAGCCGAATGTGGCCGACGAGCGGCGGATGGACTTGGTCATCACCTGCAAAACCAGACGCCATGTGGTGGAGCTCAAACGCTGGTACGGTCCCAAGGCGCATCAAGAGGGCCTGAGACAGTTGAGCGACTATCTCGACATCTATTCCCTGAAGGAGGGGTATCTGCTGATCTATGATTTCAGAAAGAACAAGACATACAAGCAGGAACAGATCAAGTTTCTGGACAAACATATCTTTGCGGTCTGGGTGTGACAATTGCTGATTCCAAAGAGATGTGGTCGTAGGGCTGATTATAACGCTTTTTGGGGAGGCCTCCCCAAAAAGCGTTATAATCAGGCCCGTGAACATTTGTGGGCACGGACATGCCCGTCGCCCATGGGTCGCCCGCCCATGGGCGTGAACATGCATGTGGGCATGCGAGTCTGTCTGAAACGGGGCACGGGCTCCTCTAAATCCGTTATAGGGTGGGGTTCTACCCACCAATTTCAATGGTGTTTAAAATTGGTGGGTAGAACCCCACCCTACATCCTTTGGAAGTTTAACACTTTAACAGAAAGGTAGGAAAAATGAGATTATTTAAAATGATCATGCTGATCGGATGGTGCCTATGCCTTGCCGGTTGCGGTGGCAGTAGCGGCGGAGATGATGACTCGTCTTCCGGATGCGATTGTGACCAGGAGCCGACCATTGAGGAGAGCGGCCTGACCCTCTCTCTGGCGAATCAGGAGGAGAAGCTCCCTGCGAATGTCTCTGTCATTTTCAAGGTGGAGACAGAGACCGAGGTCCCTATCACAGAACTTGAGGTGACGAATGTCGGGATTCTTGAAGATGGATTTCTGATCTCGGAAGATGAGAGCAAGAAGGCCCTTCTTCCCAAACCTGGGAAATTCAAATCCTATACCCTCTTGCTTCTTGACCTCAGCGGCAGTGTGCTGGAAAGCGAAAAACTGTCCACACTGAGAGGTGGGGCCAGAGAATTTGTGAAAGCCGTCATGCCCCCTTTTGGCAGCGATGAGTTCGGAGAAATAGAAATCGGCATCTGGTGGTTTGACGGCGCGGCAGATATCCATCCGCTGGTTCCGTTTGTCACGGATATTGACGAACTGATTTCCGGGATTGAAACCATAGACAAGGATATCAGCAACGACAGCTCAACCAACCTTTATGGCGCAGTCATTCAGGGGATAGACAACGTCAAGAGTCTGACAGGCAAAGAGAAGAGCATTGTCTCGGTCGCCTCTGTGGTCATCTTCACGGACGGAGATGATCAGGCGGGTTGGAGATCAGAGGAAGACGCGTTAAAAGCGGTTGGGAACGCCGCCGAAGCCATATCCATCTATTCCATCGGTCTGGGAGACGAGATCAATGAATCCATATTAAAGGCATTTGGCAGGGATGATTTTGTGTTTGCGGATGACATTGACGATCTTGTCGAGCAATTCGAGAAGATTGCCGGCAATATCCGGAAAGATGTCAGGAGCTATTATCTTCTTGAATACTGCTCCCCCAAGCGGAAAGGGAGCCATGATCTGAAGATATCAGTGAATTACAACGGCTTGAACGGTTCCCTGACCACCTGCTTCTGCGCGGAAGGATTCAAGGGCGGGTGCGAGGTATCCGAAAATACGCCGGATGAGATATGAAACGAGAAAGTTTGTAGTGGGGTTCCAGAGCTTTCAACAAAAGATTTGTCAGCTCGGTGGTGTGTCATGCGAAAAACCGCTTCGCTCAATTTTCGCACTCCGGACAATCTTTTTGTTGAAAGCTATAACTCATAAGTGTAAACTTAAGGATTCCTACCGTGCCCGTGCCCCTCCCGGCCCGACACCGGGCAGGGGAAGGGGCGTTGGCCCTTAAGTTTACACTAATGGGTTCTACCCCACCCTACAAATGAGGCGCTTTGTACTCAGGTTTGTAGTTCCGCCTTTAGGCGGTGCCACACAGCCTAAAGGCGGAACTACAAACTAATTTCATATAAAGGAACATGACATGAGCATTCAGCCACAAGGCGAAGATTTGAGAAAGGCGGTCAAATGGGTCTCCGAGGAGCGAAAGTTCAATCCGGAGAGAGAAATAAAAGCGTTGCTTGGCGAAGCCTGCATGAAATTCGATCTTTCCCCATTGGACGCGGAATTTCTGACCCGATTTGTTGTGAAACAGGGAAAATGAAAGGAATCAGTCCTTGCCCGTGCCCCTGCCCTTGCCCGCGCCGGGCAAGGGCAGGGGGAAAGGGTTCTAAGCAAAAATGAGACGCTCGTTAAAACAACATTCTCCCAGGTCGATTCTGCAAGATTATTTCGGCTACACCACCTTCCGTGAACACCAGGAGGCGATCATTCATCATCTGCTCTCCGGCAGGGATGCATTTGCGCTGATGCCCACCGGTAGTGGGAAATCCTTATGCTACCAGATTCCGGCCATGCTCCGTCCCGGGGTGGGGATTGTCATCTCTCCGCTGATTGCACTGATGCAGGATCAGGTGGATGCGTTGCGCCAAATGGGAATTCGGGCCGACTTCCTCAATTCGAGCCTGTCGCCTGAAAGTGCCCACGCCGTGATCCAGCGAGTGATCGCGGAGGAGACCGACCTCCTGTATGTCGCGCCGGAGCGTCTGATGACCACCGGTTTCCAGTGCCTGCTGAATCAGATCCGGGTGGCCATGTTTGCCATTGACGAGGCGCATTGTGTGTCCCAGTGGGGGCATGACTTTCGGCCCGAATATTTGCAGATCACCGCCACAGCAGACGATATCGTGCGCAAGGAGATCGTCGGCAGACTGGCCCTGAGAACTCCGGGCCAGTTCATCTCAAGCTTTGACCAGCCCAACATCTGTTACCGGGTCCAGCTCAGACAGAACGGCAAACAGCAGTTCATCCACTTTCTCCAATCCGAACATCACCGGGATTCGGGGATCGTCTATTGCCGGACCCGGAAAAAGGTGGACGCGACCGCGGCGTGGCTCGCCGAAAACGGATACCCCGCGATTCCCTATCATGCCGGCATGGATTCGGCATCCCGCCGGCGTCATCAACGCCGCTTTCTCCAAGAGGAGGGGGTGATCGTGGTGGCCACCATCGCGTTCGGCATGGGGATTGACAAACCGGATGTGCGCTTTGTGGCGCATCTCGACATGCCGAAGAACATGGAGATGTATTATCAGGAGACAGGTCGGGCCGGGCGTGACGGGCAACCCGCAGACGCATGGATGACTTACAGCTTGGCCGGTTGCGGATGATGCTGGAAGATTCCCAAGGGAACGTCGCGTTCAAACGAATCCAGCAACGAAAGACAGACGCGATGTTGGGATATTGTGAAACCACGAGGTGCCGACGTCAGGTGCTCCTCGGCTACTTTGGAGAAACCTTGGCAATCCCCTGCGGAAACTGTGACACCTGCCAGGGAAAGGTCGAGACTTGGGACGGAGCCCTTGCCGCGCAGAAAGCCCTCTCCTGCGTCTGGCGCACGGGCCAGCGTTTCGGGGCCAGCTACCTGAGTGATGTGCTGTTGGGGAAGCCAACGGAACGAATCTGCCGGTTCGGACATGATCAAGTCTCGACCTTCGGCATCGGCGCGGAGCATTCCAAAAAAGAGTGGGAATCGGTGTTCCGCCAACTCGTCGCCGCGGGTTTCCTCCTCGTGGATCTGGAAGGAGGGGGATTTCGTCTGTCACCCCAAAGCCGGCCAGTTCTGAAAGGCGATCAGAAGATCCGGTTTCGCAAGGACCCGGCCCCTGTGAAGAAGGGACTGAGATTCCGATCCGGCAATGAGCGGAGAGACGAATACGGCGATCCGGTCTCCATGGGGCTTTGGGAGAGACTCCGGGGGGTGCGCCTAGAGATTGCCCGGGAAAAGAGTGTGCCGCCGTATGTGATCTTCCATGATCAAACGCTAAAGGAGATGGTCGCTTCCCTGCCTCGGTCCATGGCAGAGATGAGAAGGCTTTACGGAGTCGGCCAGAAAAAGCTGAACCTCTACGGAAATCGGTTTCTAAAGGTGATTGAGGCGCATATTCAGGAACAGGGGATTCCGGCGGAACTCTCAGACACCCGGGAAGAGCCGGAGCAGACACCGAATCTCGTCGCCGATGTCTCCGATTCAGTATCTGACACCTTGACCTTCTTCAGAAAGGGGATGACCTCTGAGGAGATCGCGGCATATCGGGAATTGAAGGTGACCACCGTTTACACCCATTTTGAAAAGGCGATTGAGGAGAATGAGATCTCGGTGGAGGAGATCGTCTCCTTGAAAAAAGAAGATATTCTTGAAATCGAAGACGCGTTCCGGTTTCAGCCCCCTGAAGAAAAGGGAACATTGAGACCGATCTTTGAACGATTTCAGGAAAAGTATCACTACGGCATCCTGCGATGTGTCCGGGCCGGAATGCTGATCTCGGAAAATGCGGAAAGAGGACTTCCCTTCGATAAAGGGAAGTCGTATGATATTGAGGATATCCGCAAAGTCTTTCCAAAAGCTTATGCAAAATGGGAGGAAGCGGATGACCGGTCATTGAAACGGGAATATTTGAAAGGGAAAAGCGTTGACGAACTGGCGGAGATGCTCCAGAGAAATCCGGGAGCCATCCGTTCCCGCCTGAAAAAATGGGGATTGGAACCGGCCCATAATATCCAGAAACAGATCATCTGTCTGGCAGCATCCAGAAAACATTCGGGATACTGCATTGCCGGAAAGGAATGGCAGGATGGCCGGATGGGCCAGTGGCTCAGACCGGTGAGCGACCGGGAATTTGGCGTACTCCTGATCAACGACATCCTCCTTGATGATGGGAAGCTCCCGAAGTTGCTCGACATTCTCACATGTTCACTGACAAAGCCAGTGCCGCATCCGTATCAATCGGAGAACCATGCCATAGAGAAAAACCTCCCTTGGATCCGGACCGGGGAGATATCCCCCTCAGACCTGTCAGAATGGTGTGACGATGTCGGCACTCTCTGGATCAACGGACACCACAGCCAACACGGGTTCAACGACCGAATCCCGGAGGAGATCGCCAATGAGAGCCTCTCCTCCTCATTGGTGTTGGTCAAACCGGGGAATGTCTCCCTCCTCATCCAAGAGGAGGGGTACAGCAAAAAAATCCGTGCGAAATTCGATTTTAACGGGATCAGCTACTGCTTGGTGGTCACGGATCCGGCCATTGAGAGGAGATATCTCAAAGAGAGTGCCGGAGAACATCCCCTGAACAGGGCTGATGTCTATTTGACGGTGAGCATCGGCGAGCCTTACAACGGGTATTGCTACAAGTTGGTGGCAGCGATCATCTGAACACCATGCTCCCACAGGAGACATTTACATAATCTCCTGATCCTGTGTTAATATCCCTCGGCTTGCTGAAGCCAGCTCATGTCGCCTCGGAATCAATCCCTCGGTTTGCTGAAGCTGGCTCATATCGCCTCGGAATCAATTCCGAGGCTGAAAGCGCAAGCAGGCTGAAGCCAGCTATGACACAGGATTGCCCAAAAAACAAAAAGTTGTGGTGAATTCTGTCCACCAATTCCGAGTTTCCTGAAATTGGTGGGACAGAATCACCCTGCAACTGGGCGATCCTGATTAGGATTCTCATTTTTCATTCCATGTACAAGACAAAAAAGGTGACTGAGGAAAGAAATCCGGCTTTTGGGAAAAAGCCGAGTTTCTTGCCCGTTCCCGACTTTTTGTCCTGTACACAGATTCCATGCGCAAATTCATATCATATTCTCAGCAGACTTGAAAGTTTGAAAGTTTCTTTTGACAGTGCTTTTTACAGCTTGACGTGACGTTTAATTTTGTGTATGTTCAGAAAGATTCTTGGAACAGCTGATTCAAATTTGCGGTGATGGCACTTATCAGCAACAGATAAAAAACCCGGCTTCAGGGGACTGGACGATCAGGTTTCAGAAACTGGGTTTCCTTGTCCTTTCATATCTACTGAAGCAGATATGAAAGTTTGATGAGAAAGAAACCCAGTTTCAGGACTGGACGATCAGGTTTCCATGCTTGCCCCCGACATCTTTTCCCCGACAAAAAACGTCGGGGACAAGTATCGGGGAACGCGGCACCGTGTCAGAAACCGGGTTTCAGATCTACTGATCATCTCATGCAAGCAGGCCATCGCCGACACAAACATCAGGAGCAAGCATTATGGTAAGAACGGAAATCTCTCTTTTTTTGAAGAATGCCCCCGGTGAGCTGGGCAAATTATCCTCTTTGTTCGGGACAGAGGGGATCAACATTGACGCGCTGATGATCCAAGATGCATCGGGCTATGTGCAGGAACTTTTCAAGGCCAGGGGAAAGTCGCTGAAGCGGATCGCCTCGGTGGCAAGCTACAATTCCATGCGGAAGGACTCGGCTGAATTCGCCCTGATCCGCCTCCTCGTCAGTCAGACAGACAAGGCCATAGACCTGCTGTCGAAACATGATTACCTATTCGACATCATGCCGGTCATCGCCATTGACCTTGAGAACAGACCCGGCGCACTCGCTGAGGCGACAACGAGGTTCGGGGAGGAGGGGGTCAACATCAACTATGTTTACGGCTCGGTCTCATCCTCGGACGAGAAGTGCCTGTTTGTGTTCTCTCCCGAAGATATTGAACTGGCGTCGAAAATATTTGCCGAGTAAGCTCGGTGTCGAGCAACAGAGGATCGAACTGAGCAAAACGGGCTCAACTCAAGCTCCCGCCGAGCCAAGTCCCTCACCCCCAAGCTCCCGCCGAGCCAAATCCCTTACCCCCAAACTCCCGCCGGATTGCTTCGGACGTGCCAATCGTGAGGCGAGCATCTCCCAAGCTCCCGCCGAGCCAAATCCCTCACCCAAAGCTCCCGGCGGATTGGCAAATCCGGCGGCATGGGGCTTCGGCCTTGCCAAT
>JAOZRQ010000193.1:0-2685 GCA_029940115.1 Desulfobacterales bacterium | reverse complement strand
AAGCTCCCGGCGGATTGGCAAATCCGGCGGCATGGGGCTTCGGCCTTGCCAATCCGAACCGAGCAACAGCCTTGAACCGAGGCAACAGCCTCTCAAGCTCCCGGCGGATTGGCAAATCCGGCCGCGTGGGGCTCGGATTTGCCAATCCGAACCGAGCAACAGCCTCCGAACCGAGCAACAGCCTCTCAAGCTCCCGCGGCGGATTGGCAAATCCGGCCGCGTGGGGCTGACGGGCCGCCTTGGAACAGAGTCTGCGCTTTTTACGAATGCACAGTCCCGGCAGTTCTCTGAATACGCTTTGGGGATGGGCCACGGAGCCAAGAAACGCCCTTTCAGGCATCACCTTGCGGCGTATTCATCCCTCAGAATTTCAGTGGATCCGCTATGCCGGAACCATGAAATTTTACAAGCGGCCGCTTATCCTTGCCAAAATGATTCTCCAAGTAATGGAAAGGGCAACCGAGTCGGTTGAGGCTGCCAAAGATTTTATCGGAGAAGTGAGATTGTTTTTGGACAGTCAAAGAAATGGTGCGGCGTGAGTATCCGAGGACGACGGAGTTCGGTCAAGGCATGGAAAATTCCTCAAAACAGGGAGACCGAGCCCAATCAACGAAGGAAAACGAATCAGAATGAAACCGATTGTTGCAATCATAGGCAGACCCAATGTGGGCAAATCCTCCTTTTTCAACCGGGTCACTCGGACAAAGGACGCGATTGTGGATGATTTCCCGGGGGTGACGCGGGACAGGAATTATGGAAATGTGAGATGGGATGGTGCTGAGTTCACCCTGATCGACACGGGCGGATTCATTGAGAACGATGCGGATCACTTCTCCCATCAGATCCGATTCCAGATCAGCCAAGCCATCGAAGACGCGGACCTGATTCTCCTCCTGCTGGACGGCAAAAACGGGCTTTCCCCCTTTGACACCGATCTGATCCGAATGCTCCGTGCCGTCACCAAGCCAGTCTTTTATGCGGTGAACAAGATTGACGGCATGGAACATGAGGATAAGCTCCATGACTTCCATGCCTTTGGCGCGGATAACCTCTATCCGGTCTCCGCGGCCCACGGTTACGGCGTGAGCGACCTCCTTGATGACATGGTGAACGCGCTTCCTGAATCCGTTTCAGAAGCGTCTGGGGAGATGATCCGAGTGGCGGTCGTGGGAAAGCCGAATGTTGGGAAATCCTCTTTGATCAACCGTGTCTTGGGGGAGGATCGGCTGGTGGTGAGTGATGTGCCAGGAACCACGCGGGACGCGATCGACTCGGTTCACACCATTGATGGCAAGTCGTATCTTCTTGTTGACACCGCGGGCATCCGCCGAAAGGGGCGGGTGAAAAAGAAGCTCGAAAAGTTTTCCGTGATAAAGGCATTGAGAAGCCTTGACAGATGCGATGTGGCCCTGATTGTCATGGATGCGGCGGAGGGGATCACCGATCAGGATATCAGCGTCGCGGGATATGCGTATGATCGGGGGTGTGGATGTGTCTTTCTGCTGAACAAGTGGGATGTCATCGAGAAGGAGAACAACACCGCCAAAATGTACTATGACCGTCTGAGACACGAGGCAAAATTTCTGAGCTTCGCACCGGTCGTCACCATTTCCGCGCTTACGGGCAAAAGGGTTCATCGAATCTTCAACCTAGTTGACGAGGTTTACCAACAGTATGCCGTACGCGTCGGGACTGGTCCGTTGAACAGAATCCTGGAACAGGCCGTTGAGAGAAATGCGCCACCGTTCCACAAGGGTAGGCGGCTCAAATTCTATTACGCGGCCCAGGTCTCCGCGAAGCCGCCCACGGTGGTCTGCTTTGTGAACTATCCGGACGCGGTCCATTTCTCCTATAAAAGATACCTGGTCAATCAGATTCGGGAAGGCGCGGGGCTGGACAAGACGCCCATCCGAGTGATTTTCCGCCAGCGAACCGGGCGGATCGAATTTGGGAAAAAAAGAAGGTAAGCCTTCTTGTCCAACTTACCGGATTTGTCAATCCGACAGGCACGTTGGGCACTGTCATTCCTGCGAAAGCAGGAATCCACCGCTCCTGACCGAAGATGGATTCCTGCCGTCGCAGGAATGGTAGCCTGGCAAGCGTGGGGCACTGGCATGATTCGCATGTCAATGCCCCGAAGGCGGACACTCCCATTTGCAACTCAGAGGCTGATTGAAAAGATGCCGCCCGACCTGCCGACGAGGATGCCTGCTTGGGCTCTCTCGATGCTTGAGCCGGCACCCTGAAGGCTTGCGTTGGATTTGGAGCCGGGGATTGATTTTGGGACGACGGGATTTGAGGCCCTTCTTATAAGCCATCCTTGTAGTTCCAAAGGATCAAGGAAATTGAGAGTGCAAGCGATGGAGGTGCCAAGATTGTGTTTTTGGGGGTGGCAAGTCTCAGCAGTTCGTCATCTCAGCACTCCCTTGGTTAAGCCTTCTGGCAGGCCAAATCAAAGATGGACAAAAGTTCCTTGCCAAAAGCCGGACAAAAGTTTCGCTCTCCCCGAAAAAAACCGGCTTCGCGTTAAAGGTTATTAGCAACAAAATTACAACAAGCTGGAGCTGTCAGAGAAGCCGGTTTGTTCGCCTGGAACCCACGGCAACAAACTCACAAACTCAGAAACACACAAACTCACAAACTCACAAACACACAAACTCACAAACACACAAACTCACAAACTCA
>JAOZRQ010000713.1 GCA_029940115.1 Desulfobacterales bacterium | reverse complement strand
GATGAAGGATGTCCGGGTCGTTCAAAGTAGCACGATTTTTCAAATCGTGCCTGAAGGATGAAGGATGTCCGGGTCGTTCAAAGTAGCACGATTTTTCAAATCGTGCCTGAACGAATTGCAAATCCGTTCCACATCGGCATCGTGCCTGAACTGTCCAAAGAAGGTGTTTGAAAACACCTGCCACCCTCTGCCCGTGCCCAGTTTCGGGCAGAGGCACGGGCACAGGAGTTTTCAGACACCTTCTACAGGAATTGGCATCCTTATGAATTACTTCTGCTGTGTACAGGACAAAAAGTTGGAAACAGGCGGGAAACCCGGCTTTTTTCCAGACTGACCGACCTCCCGACCGCAAGAAGAAGCCGGGTTTCTTGGCTCAGGCATTTTTTTTGTCCTGTACACAGTTACTTCTGATATTCATGTCTTATGTACCTGTCACCCATTGTGGCCATCCCGTGCTGGTCATATGACTCTTTATGGGGATAAGCCGAATAGACATCTATTACAGGAACGGAGACGTGAAAAAAATTGACATCCATTCTTCCGGTGACATCAAACCATATTTTCACATATAAGTCAGGATTTCCCTGATTCCCCCAAGAAACATCGGACGGATCTGCATAAAAATATCCTCGGATGACTCTGTCTCCCCTGTCTGTAAATGTCTCTCCGCCGTTATAAAAGATTGCATCAACGGGCCCCTTTTCTTTGGTGTTGATAACTGCCTTGACTCTGAGATTTTCAGAACCCACTTTAATGTCAACATCGCCTTTTATGGCCGCACAGCCATTGGGGTGAACGGAGAAACCCGGCTGAGTGTCAGGACATTGATCGCATGGGTTGGGAATTCCGTCACCATCGGAATCACTGCACTCAGGCTCGACAGGAACATCCGAGCTAATCGCTCCGACTGCATCGATATCCGCACCTGCCGTATCTCCGTGACTGGAGCTGTCATCTTCATCATCCACTAATTTGACATAGGCGTATCTTTCCCCTGAAATTATACCGTTTCCGATATAGGCATCTATGTCTATTCCGGAAGTTGAACCTTCGACACGACCCACAAAAATCCAGCCAATGCCATCTTTGCTTATATAAACCTCCATCGCCTCAACAGCAGGCCCGATCTCAAATATCCATAGATCAAGATCGCTGTTGCCGGATGTGGTCAAAGAATTGTCGGCAAACTTGAGGATGAGTATGCCGCCGTTCCCCAGACTCACATAGGTTTCAGGATCATCTCCACTCCCTTGATGATCCGGGATGCCCAAGGCGGCCGATGGGGTAAGATGAGGTTCCGTGGCGTATGATCCGGGATTGTAACTGACGATGACATCTGCAAACGATATGTCTCCAGCCGGAAATTCCACGCCATCAAATTCTTCTGCAAGAGCGTTCATTGCAAGAAATAAGGTAATCACAATGCCAATGCCAACGATAAATTTTGCTTTCACTTATCCTCCTTAATTTTTGTGTTGAAAAAAATCTGTGTACAGGACAAAAATTCGGGAATGGGCGAGAAACCCGGCTTTTTTCCAAACGGGCCGATTCTCCAACTGCAAGAAAAAGCCGGGTTTCCTTCCTCAAATCATTTTTTTGTCCTGTACACAGGAAAAAAATATAACCTGTCATTCCGGTCAAAAGCAGAAAATTCTGAAGAATTTTCTGATTTTGAACCGGAATCCACCGCCTTTTTAGGCTCCGGCCAAAAAATTTCGACCTGTGCGGTTAGCCCTGATTCCGCGTCCAAGCTTCCATGTTTTGAATCTCAGCAGGGAATTTCTTCTGAGAAATTCGCTCACAGCCGTCTTCTGATTCTTAACCGCACAGGTCGAAAAATTTTAGTTCTATGACTTAAACGAAGTCGCAATATGACCAATCCGGTCAACAATGTCAGCAACAGACATGATATAGTAATTTCGGGCATCGACTGAAAGCGCAGGCCCCTCCAAAAGGAGAAATTCCCACACCTCACCATCCGTGACAATGCCATATACCTTTTCCTGTTGGAAGGCGTGCAATGTGGCATACATTTCTGCGAGACACTGCCCCAATCCCTCGGAAAGACTGCTTCGCTTAACTTCGACCACGGAGATGATGGGTGACACAAGGTCAATCTCATCAAGGCTTAACGCGCCATCGTATGTGCCGTTCAACGGGTGGGGAAGCTTGAGGGGAACATCTTGATGAAGCGTGACCATGGGCTCAAAAAAAACCCCCAAACGATACACTTCACCCGCTTTCCATAAAATGCGTGACACGAGCAGATTCCCCCGTGTCGCCTCATTGTCAAATTTTGACAACCTCAGACGTGAGGATATTTTCGTGACATCAGCTTGCAGATCAGCATAGTCATTCCCACTGGGTGCAAAGCCATCAAATAAATCCTCGTTGTTTTTTATCTCCACATGAAACATGTTTCGCAAGTCGAAGGCTGTATATTTTCTATAATCGCTAAATGACATGACGCACTCCAATCTGTCAACAAATTACCACCTTTTATCATACCTGAGCCGATGGTCATGGGTTTCAAAAAATCGTCAAAGTTGTTTCCTGAATAGTAAATATTCGGTAAACCCCGTGCTCGCTACCGCCGGATTGCCAAATCCGGCGGGATGGCTCGGACTTGGCAATCCCGGCCCGCTCCCGTCGGATTGTCAAATCCTCCGGGGATGGCGGCTCGGATTTGTCAATCCGAGCCGAGCACTGGGTGAGATCGACGGGGTTTACCGAATACTTACCCTGAATATTTGTTCATCCCTGACAAAAGATGTCAGGGACAAGTTCTGACCCTGAATCCGCCGGTGAGAAACTCAGGATTGTGTTTTTGTTGACTTCCCTCCGCCTCAGTCTGAGTTTTTCTGCCGCTTCCGCATGAGTATTTCCAAACATGCCTCAACATCCTCTTTGGAAATGCCTCTGAGGCGTTCCTCGGGAGGAAGCCCTCTGAGGCGTTCCTCGGGAGGAAGCC
>JAOZRQ010000192.1 GCA_029940115.1 Desulfobacterales bacterium | reverse complement strand
GTCCTTCCTTGTTGGAGTGGGATTCACCGTTTTTTTGGGTTTTTGCGGGTTTGTGACGCAGAAAGTTGTTGACATCCGTCACCCCTCATGGTACAAGCGTTCCTGTTGGCAGAGTCGAGCGGCATTTTTTCAATCAGCCACGAGCTGCAAATGGGAGTATCCGCCTTCGGGGGCATTGACATGCGAATCATGCCTGAAGGGACATCATGCCTATGATAATTCCCACAAGTAGCGGATGGGCCCGCACCTGCCCGGCACACGTTCATCTGCGGTTCAGCCGTGTCGAATCATGCCAGTGCCCGCCATACATAGGGGACTCGCATCAAGGGCGGACCGTCTGCGTCCGGCCGTGTGACGATCCATTCAGCCAATCCTTCCTGAAGGTTCAAAGCCCTGCCCGGATTCTCATCCATGCATGTGTCGTCGCCGAAGCGGTGCCAGGGTCGTTCCCATGTAAAACAGTTGTCAGTGGTCACTGCTCTTTGGTTCCCGCAACACATTCACAATCATCCACCTGCCGCCAAACCTTCCCATATGGATGTAATCCACCCAGTCTGACGCGACAAGTTTGACACTGCTCGCATTCTCAAACGCATCCAGAATCGTCACCTCTTTCTCCCGCTTTCCCTCGGGCGTCCTTGCTACGCATCGTGTCTGCTTCACCAAGGACATCGCGCTCATCTGCGTCAGGCCGCTTTCGGATGCCTTCGGATCTCCAGACACGCCTCTTTTGGCCAGTTCGGGGTGCAGGCTTCTTTCCACTCTTCTGTGGTTTCCAACGTACCAGCCTTCGATATAGTCGAGAACGACCTGTTTGATTGCCGAGAGTTCCGCGTCTCTCTTGGAATCTGAGGCCGGATAGGCCAGGATTCTCTCATAGACTCTCCTTGCAATCTTATCTTCCAGATTCCCGCTCTCCCCTCTGAATCTGTCGGCAACCTGATCATGGTCAAAGTTGCCGTCTATCACAAGAATCGGTATTCCCTTGGGTTTGCCCGGCTTGTCCTCGCCATCATCCACACGATTGTGAATGTACCCGGAATCTTGGCTCCAAGTCAGGGCATGCTGATTTTTGGTCTTGTCGTAACACAGCTGGAAAGCCTCCATTTCATCTTTCTCATCTGACCAGACAACAAGATCAAAATACTCATCAACGAACCATCGCCGTTTCGGCTCCCCCTCATTCTGTTTGATATTGGATATTTCATATAGCATTTGACACATCCGGCCATCAATTTCCATCTGTGGAGTCAGTGGTCAGCCGATTTCAGAGGAAAACCCACCGCCCCGATGGATATGTTTCGATTAAGCATATAAACTTTTGTCCCTTCATACCTGCCATTGCCGAGTGAATGGATTAAAAAATAGTTTGTAGTTCCGCCTTCAGGCGGTGCGACACAGCCTGAAGGCGGAACGGCAAACTTTTCAATTCATCCGAAAGTACAAAAGTTCTTTACACACACTTGACATTTCAGGCGAAGAATCACCTGACTTTCAGCATATCTATGAAAGTTGATCTGAGTACAGGACAAAAAATTGTAGGGTGGATCCTACCCTGCACACAGAAAGTCGATGGCAAAGAAACGGGGTTTCAGGGACCGGGCGATCAGGTTTCCATGAACGTGGCACCGTGTCAGAAATCGAGTTTCCTTGTCACTGACTTTAGATTGTAAGTACCTACCTAGGCCATAA
The DNA here is from genome assembly GCA_029940115.1 of Desulfobacterales bacterium. GTDB lineage: Bacteria > Desulfobacterota > Desulfobacteria > Desulfobacterales > 4be13 > JAOZRQ01. Next base: position 9,569 of record JAOZRQ010000192.1, on the reverse strand, counting down.
GTTCTCCCTGTAAACCTTTTTCTCTTCTTTATGCCTTTGTCTGAAACATTACATCCCAGAATTTTTTTGGGGCCAGATACTTAAAATGAAAATGTTACCACAATTTTTTCAATCTCACAATTATTATTTCTTTGCTGTGTACAGGACAAAAATTCGGGAATGGGCGGGAAATCCGGCTTTTTCCCAAACGGGCCGGCCCATTTGGGGAAAAAGCCGGGTTTCTCGCCCGTCCACAACTTTTTGTCCACAGTGTTAGGTACTTACTCGCCCGTGACGGTCAGAGCGGTGGGCAAGTGATGCAAACCACTTTCCGGATTTTTTTGGAGGATGCCCATTTTTTTGTTGATTTTATATGAAACATATGATTATCAGATATGTTTCATCATCAGGAATGACCCGACATCATCAGATGACACGGACAAAACTTGCTGAACCAAGAGGATGTGGGATGGGCTTAAATATCGGAACCTGTGAGATGTGTGGCAGGAAAAGGGAATTGACCTTTCATCATTTCATCCCCAAGACATGTCACCGAAACAAATGGTTCAAGAAAAATTTTGCCAACGAGGAAATGAAGAAAGGTGGCATGGATATCTGCGCTGACTGCCATCATCATATTCATGCCACATATGCTGAAAAAGAACTGGGCAGACATTTCAACACTTATGAAAAGCTGATGGCGGATCCGAAGATGCGGAAGTTTGTCAGGTGGGTGAAAAAACAGAAATGATTTGAGATACCTTTCGTGCCCGACGGCACGAAAGGGGCATGGATATTTGAGCAGATAAAAGCCTCTATCAAAACCGAACGATACAAAGATGTGGATCCCATGTATATGCAGAACATACATTTTACATGAGGGTCCGGGGCTCTGGATTCCCGAACATAAAGGGTCCAGAACCTCAGAGCCAAGGACCAGAGCCAAGGACCAGACCCTAAGGACCCAGAAAGAGGCCACCATGGACAAATCAACCGCCAACATCACTTATGAAAAGGATTTTTATGCTTGGCTGTTGCAAAATGCCGAGCTGATCCGGAAGGGCAGTTTCTCCGAAGTGGATGCTGAAAATGTGGCAGAGGAGCTTGAAGGCATGGCCAGAAGTGACAAACGCCAGTTGGTGAATCGTTTTGCAGTATTGCTGGCCCATATGCTGAAATGGCAGTATCAGCCGGAGAGACGGTCAAAGAGCTGGGCGCGTACCATCAGAGAACAGCGAAAACGGATCACCTTGTTGCTGAAGGACAGTCCCAGTCTCAAGCATGAGATTGAAAAAAGAGTGTCGGATGCTTATGATATAGCCATCCTGTCTGCTGCCAACGAGACCCATCTGGATGAATCTGTATTTCCTGAAAGCTGTGAATATTCATTGGAAGAGATTTTGGAGGACAGCTTTTACCCAGATTGAAAAATCAGAAGGATTTGAGGGAGCATCCTTCACAGAAACCAAAAGTGGGTGGGAAAATATTTTGACGAGCCACTGAAGATAACAAAAAATCGGAAGCGATAAGGTAAAAGTCAATTTTTCTTGATCCTTACACTTGTCAAACAAGGAGAAAAAAATATGTCAACCGAATGGGAGCCCAAAATTGTCGCCTTTTTTTGCAATTGGTGCACTTACGGGGCAGCAGATCTGGCAGGGGTGAGCCGTATGCAGTATCCGCCCAATATCCGGGCAATACGGATCCCCTGTGCGGGCCGGATGAGTCCCAAATTCATCTTGGCCGCATTCAGAAACGGCGCGGACGGCGTATGGGTCTCCGGGTGACATCCCGGAGACTGCCATTACCTGGAAGGTAATTATTACGCCCGTCGGAAGTTCACGCTCTTCAAAAATCTGATCGAATACATGGGAATCGAGCCTGGCCGCCTGCATTTTTCCTGGATATCCTCAGCAGAGGCGACCAAATTTGTGGATGTGGTCACCCAAGTGACGGACGCGGTCCGAGCGCTGGGACCCCATGAGAATTTTGTCAAACATATGCCGAAGGTGGCTTAAATGGTAGGATATATTGATAAAATAAAGGAGATATCGGAAAGGCTCTTGAAGGAGGGCACGGTGGAGATGGTCATCGGTTTTCAGAAGGGAACCCTGCCCATGATGAACACCCCGTGTTTCGCCAAAACGCCTGAAGATGTGGGCAACTTCGTATGGGACAGCCATTGCGGCATCAACTTGGCCAATTATCTGACCGACAGAAAGGAAAAGATCGGGGTGATCGCCAAGGGCTGTGATTCCCGGAGCATTGTCACCCACATCACCGAGAACAAGATCAAGCGGGAGCAGATCTTTGTCATCGGCGCGCCGTGCAAGGGAATGATGGACCGGCACAAGATCGCGTCCCTGTTTGAGACGGAGATCCGGTCGGTCGCCGAAAATGACGGCAAGCTCATTGTCACAGCCGGAGATGGTGAGAAAACCCTGGAAAAGGCCGATCTGTTGCAGAAGAACTGCGCGGTGTGTGCCCACCGGAATCCGGTGATCCATGACGAACTGGCCGCTGACCCGGTGGAAGATCAGAAGGATGTGGACCGGTATGCGGATGTCCGGGAAATCGAGACCATGCCCCCAGCTGAAAAATGGGACTATTTTGACGATCTTTTTTCAGCCTGCATCCGATGTTATGCATGTCGAAACGCATGTCCTCTCTGTTACTGCCCCACATGCTTTGTGGATGAATCCCAGCCCCAATGGGTGGGCAAAAGCACAGACCCGATTGACACAAAGACCTTCCACTTTCTGAGGGCCTACCATTGTGCGGGCCGGTGTACCGATTGCGGGTCCTGTGAGCGGGCCTGCCCGATGGGCATCAACATGAGGATGCTGACAAAGAAGCTGGAAAAGGACTGCATCGACGCTTTCGGATGGGAACCCGGATTGGACCTGAACCAACGCCCGCCGCTGGACACTTATAAAATGGATGATCCAGAGGATTTTATCAAATAGGGACTTGAAACTTGAAACTTGAAACTTGCGTGATGCGCAACTATCAGCCATTGATTACAGTTTTGGGTTTCAGATAAGGTTAATGTGATGAAAGTCATTAAGATTGACAAGAAAGACTGGGCCGACAGTCTGGGAAAGTTGAGCGGGCCCTATCGTCTGTTCGGCCCTGTCAGGGATAAAGACTTCCATAATTTCAAAGAATTGGGCAATGATGAACAGCCGGATTTCAATTTTCAGAACACCCGCGTCTCTGCAAAATCGATGGTGCTTCCCCAGTCCGAGACCCTGTTCACCTATTCTTTGGATGAAAAGGAACCGGACCATCATCAGATGAGGGAACCTGAAAAGAATTATTCCCCCCGGGCGGTATTGGGGATCCGACCCTGTGATGCAAAGGCGTTCCTGCTGGTGAAACGGAATTTTGACACGCCTGAATATAAGGACCCCTATTGGGTCAGGGCATATGAGGCGAGCACCTTTGTGGGCTTGGCATGTGATGATCCATGTTCCACCTGCTTTTGCACGAGCGCAGGATGCGGGCCGTTTCATGAAGAAGGGCTGGATCTGTTGCTGGTTGACGCAGGGGATCATTTTTTGGCAAAGGTCCTGACCCAAAAAGGGAAAAACTTGGTGCAGGCCGCTGGCTGGGGAGTTGAGACAAACGCGGATGTGGAGCTGATGAAGAGAACGGCGGAGAGCAGGATTGCCAGCGCCATCTCTACGGAACAGTTGAAGGGGAAGGCCGCGACCGATCTTTACCATGCCCCATTCTGGGAGGAGGCGGCTTTTGCCTGCATCAACTGTGGAACCTGCACATACAGTTGCCCCACCTGCTGGTGTTTTGACATTCAGGATGAGAATCACGGGAATGCGGGGGTGCGGATGCGAAACTGGGACAGTTGCATGTATCCTTTGTTCACCCTTCACGGATCAGGACACAATCCGAGGGAGACAAAAATCCACAGGGTCCGGCAACGGTTCATGCACAAGCTGAAATATTATCTCGACAAATATGACGCCGGCATACAGTGCGTGGGGTGCGGCCGATGCATCCGCCTCTGTCCGGTCAACATTGACATCCGAAATATCTGCGAGTTGATGAACAGCCATGATCCGGGAGCCTGCACATGTCAGGTCGCGTGAGTGGCTTGTGGTCCGTGCCCTGTGGTCCGACAGACAACAAGCCGCTGACAACTGACAACAAGCGACAGGCCACTGACCAAAGGGAAAAAATCTTATGGAAAATCCATATTTGCCTTATCCGGTCCGCATCGAGGAGATCATCACCGAAACCGAGGACAAGAATCTGAAAACATTCAAGTTTGTCTTTCAAAATCCTGAGGATGAGGAGAAATTTGCCTATAAGGCCGGGCAGTTTGGGGAGCTTTCTGTGACCGGAAAGGGGGAAATCCCCATCGGGATCGCGTCCTCTCCCACCGAAAAGGGATTTGTCAAGTTTACGGTCAACAAGGTAGGACTGGTTTCGTCTTTTCTGCACACCATGAAGACCGGGGATATTATGGGAATCCGGGGGCCTCTCGGAAACTGGTATCCTTGGGAGACAATGGAAGGGAAGAATGTGCTTATCATCGGAGGCGGCTTCGCATTCACCACGCTTCGCTCATCCATCATTTACATGCTGGACCCGGCCAACCGGTCCAAGTTCAAGGATATCCATGTGGTCTATGGTGCCCGAAGCCCGGGCATGCTCCTTTATAAGGATGAGTTGGCTGAGTGGGAAAAGCGGGATGACATCCATATGCATATCACGGTGGATGCCACCGATGATCCGAGCTGGAAATACAACACCGGATTTGTCCCCACCATCACCGAGCAAAAGGCTCCTCCTTCTGACGGGGAGACCTATGCCATTATCTGCGGGCCGCCGATTATGATCAAATTCACCCAGCCTGTCTTGGACAATCTCGGTTACGACCATGATCATATCATCATGTCCCTTGAAAACCGGATGAAATGCGGTATTGGGATGTGCGGACGGTGCAACATCGGGATGGAGTTTGTATGCAAAGACGGGCCAGTATTCACACTGGCCCAGTTGAACGCCACGCCAAAGGAATATTAAACGTAAGGCGTGAAACGTGAGGCGTGAAACGTGAAACCTGAAAAATGGTTCACGAATCACGTTTTCACGTTTCACGTTTTCACATTTTCACATAGCATCAGAAAATTTTTGTTGACATAGACTATTTTTTCAGTTACTCTCTTATTTTTCGCATGAAATGATAATTTGAAAGAATACCGCTTGACATATGGGAAGTAAATTATATATTACCCTCAAAGTTTTCATAATGGGTTTATCGGGCTTGCTGGCCTTAAAGAAAATAATTGTTTACTATAAAGGAGGATGCTTTAAATGCCAACAGTTGAGTTTCAGGGAAAAGAATTTACAATTGATGAGGACGGTTTCATTGATGACTATTCAAACTGGTCTTCGGAATGGGTCACGTGGGTCAAGGAGCAGGAAGGAATTGATGAGCTGAATGATGAACATCAGAAAGTGATCACAGTGCTTCGGGATTATTACGAGAAAAATGGGATCGCACCCATGGTTCGTGTTCTTTCAAAGGTGACGGGCTTCAAGCTGAAACACATTTATGAGCTGTTCCCCTCAGGCCCCGGAAAGGGAGCATGTAAGATGGCCGGCCTTCCCAAACCGACCGGATGCGTCTGATGTCATCCGATCTGGGTTGCATCGGTTTTTTTCGTATTTAGCCAAAAAGAAAGCCCTGCCTGTAAGAAGCAGGGCTTTTTTGTTTGTGGTCGGAATGGGCCATGATGCTGACCCACATCCCTTCTCGGATTGGCAAATCCGAGACGCCCGCCAAAAAATGGGGAAGTTGTTCGGTCACAGATACTGGACAAAACCATGCAAACATACTATGATATTGAATCCACCGTGGAATTACAGAAATCACTGAATGCGATTGACAAGTCCATGTCGCAGATCAACAGCCACAAACCTCTGCAAGGAGAGCTATGGGTTGCGATCCAGGAAAAATTGCGTATTGACTGGACATACGATTCAAATGCCATTGAAGGGAGTCTTTTGACAAGGGGCGAAACCCTCTTTTTTCTGAAAGAGGGACTGACAGTTGAGGGAAAGCCTTTCAAGGATTTTCTCGATGCCAGAAATCACGCGGAGGCAATTGACTATGTTTATGGGCTGATAAAAGATGAACGGCCCATGTCCCAAGGCGTCATAAAAGATATGAATGCCCTGCTCCTCTCCGGTGTGAATCATACCGAGGCGATCAATGAGATGGGGCAGAAAGTCAGGAAACCCGCGACTCCCGGAAAATATAAGAGGTTGCCGAATCATGTGCTACGGCACGACGGCACGATTCACTTTTACACAGAGCCGATTCATGTTCCAGATGAAATGGGGATGCTTTGCCAATGGATCCGGGAAAATATGGAAAGCCGGCACCCGCTTCTCACAGGAGCGGTTGCCCATTACAACATGGTCCGGATTCATCCTTTTGACGATGGAAACGGGCGCGGTGCCAGAATCCTGATGAATCTGGTTCTCATCAAAAAGAATTATCCCCCCGCGATTGTGAGAAACGAAGATCGTCGGCGTTATCTCACCACACTGGGCCAAGCAGACAAAGGGGATTTGCAACCATTCCTGATATTCATGGCAGAGTCTCTGAAACAGACTCAAGATGCCATCCTCGAAGAGTTGGCAACATTTCCCTGATTCGAGAGGACTCTGAAAGAAACGCGGCAAGCATTCGGTAAACCCCGTGTCCGCTCCGCCGGAACCTGTCCCGACATCTTTTCCCCGATAAGTACCCGGCCATATATTTTCCAGAATCAGATTCAGAATTGTCAGAGAACAGCACCGATAAAATACAGGAAAACTTTTGGACAAGTGTCGGGGATTGACGGAGGTGACGGTTCGGATTTTTCAATCCAACCGGGGCAAGTTCAACGGGTTTTACCGAATACTTGCGAACCCGTTTTTCTCTTTTGAATTTCACTCATGGAGGACAAACATGATCCTTACCGTTAAAACCCAAGCGCAAACCGAATTGACAGACATCACATCCCGGGTGCAGGATGAGGTCCGATCCGCCGGCGTCAGCGATGGAATTTGCATGGTCTATGTTCCCCACACCACCGCGGCGGTCACAATCAATGAAAGCGCGGACCCGAGCGTGAAATCGGACATTCTGATGATTTTGAATCAGATGGTCCCTTGGAAAGCCGATTACCGGCATATGGAAGGGAATTCACCCGCACACATCAAGTCAACCCTTGTGGGCGCGTCCGAAATGATCGGCATCGAAAACGGAAAACTGGTTCTGGGGACTTGGCAGGGAATATTTTTCTGTGAATTTGATGGGCCAAGAACCAGAAAAGTCCATCTGCGCTTCATAATTGACAAGCGGGAAAGCGATAGGTGAAGGAGGGATGAAGTTTCATCCCTCCCAAAAAAGTGAGGAGTGATAGACATGGATGACATTGACAAGGCCATTCTGAACCGGATACAGTCTGACTTTCCGATAACCGAGCGTCCGTACCATTCTGTTGCCGATGAGCTGGGGCTTTCCCATGTCGATGTGTTGAATCGGGTGGCTCGGTTGAAGGAGAATGGGATCATCCGGAGGATCGGGGGCAATTTTTATCCGGAAAAACTCGGCTTTGTGAGCACTCTCTGCGCGGCAAAGGTGCCGGAGGATAAGATTGGCCAGTTTGCGGAAACTGTGAACCATTATCCCGGAGTGACACACAATTATCAGAGGGATGCCCGTTTCAACATCTGGTTCACCTTTATCGCACCGACGATGAAGGAAATCGAAACTCACCTCGCGGGTATCTCCCGGAAAACAGGGATAACAGACATTCTGAACCTTCCCGCGACAAAGCGGTTTAAGATCAAGGCGCATTTTGATCTGTAACTCGAATTGAGAAGAATCATGGATTAAACAGCTTTCTCATCATGAACCGCAGATGAACGCAGATGAACGCAGACGGCCTGTGTGTTCATCCGCGGTTTGTGAAAGTTGTTTGATTTTCATTCATAAGGAGTTGATGATGGCCCGAATACTTGTTGTTGACATGGATTAAACAGCTTTCTCATCATGAACCGCAGACGGCCTGTGTGTTCATCCGCGATTTGTGAAAGTTGTTTGATTTTCATTCCTAAGGAGCTGATGATGGCCCGAATACTTGTTGTTGATGATGACCCGATGATAACGATGCTTCTCCGGTCGGTGTTCGAAAATGCGGGGTACGATGTGACAGAGGCATCCGATGGCAAAATGGCCACGAAGCGCTATCGGGAAAGGCCTGCGGATATTGTGGTCCTTGATCTGGTGATGCCGGAAAAGGAAGGCATTGAAACCATCATGGAACTGAGGCAGGATTTTCCAGATGTCAAAATCATCGCCATGACCGGGGGACTCAGGGGACAGACAGAGGTATTGTTGACTGCTGCCAAGGATCTGGGCGCGCTGAGGACCTTCAAGAAACCATTGAACCCAGATGAAATCCTCACGGCTGCGGAGGAGTTGTTGGCAAGTGAAAGTTTGTAGTTCCGCCTCTCGGCGGTGCGACACAGCCTAAAGGCTCAAAAGAGAAACTAAGTTTTTTGAATTTCTTTTAGTTTCTTTGAACATTATGATGCATGTCTCATCTCACCATCTTAAGCTTCCCTTTCTTCGAGGCCATGATCAGTGTTTTCAGATTCGCCTTCACATCCCCCTCCATGGATATCAGCAGTTTCATAAAGGAAACAGGGGAAAGGGCTTTGAGTTTTTCGATGGCAGGAAATTCTGAGACATTCGCGTCTATCTTTATCAGTTGATCCTTCACCCCCATCCGGTGGATGATGTCCTTCACCTCATCCACCTCGGCCAGAACCCCCATCAGGACGGACATCAGGGGCTTGGACGTTTCCCGAGGCAGTTCCGGGGGCAGATTGTTGAATCTTACGGAGAAAGAGCCCTTCTCCAGCAGAAAGATGCGGGAGAGTGCCATGTCGGCCGTAAACACACCCTGCCGGACATGAAGCATCTCGCCGTTTTCGACAAAAATCTCGCCGTCAATTTGTTTCAGAAAGATGCTCGCGGTTTTGGAACCGAGTTCCATGCTTTGCAGGAGGTCGGAAAGACCCAGATCAGCGAGGTTCCCCTCCATCATCCCTTTTGCCCGCCGAATCCGCACCACACGGCGGAGTACGGCCTTTACCCGGACAAGCAGTTCCGCCGCGTTGAAAGGCTTTGTGATATAATCATCCGCGCCCAGATCCAGCCCTTTTATCTTCATCCGTTCCCGGATCAGGGAGGTGAGCAACAGGACAGGCGTGTCCCTGAAAGCTGGCTTCTCTCTGATCATCTCGAGCATTTTGAACCCGTCCATCACTGGCATCTGGACATCCAGCAGGATCAGATCCGGCTTTTGGGATTCCATGATCTTCAGGCCCTGGGCACCATCTTTTGCGTGAATCACATCATATCCCGAACTCTTGAGATGCTCTTCGAGGATCAGATGCTGGGTTTGGTCATCATCAATAATCAAAATCAGGTAGTTTTCCAAAATTCCTCCCATGTAAATCAGTTTAAAGAGTTTGTGAGTTTGTGAGTTTGTGAGTTTGTG
>JAOZRQ010000712.1 GCA_029940115.1 Desulfobacterales bacterium | reverse complement strand
CTCAGGCCCAAGTCGTCATCAGGGGCGGCTTCCCCAACTTCCGGTTCCAGGTCCAGGTTCAGGTCGAGGTCGTCATCGGCGGGTCCCAGGTTTCGATCCAAGTCGTCATGGGCTTCCTCCGTCCCATCAATGTTCAGGTCAAGTCCTTCGCTCACATCATTGGGATCGTCGTGCAAATTCAGGCCATCAGCGGCTTCGAGGTCCATATTCATGTCCATGTCAAGACCCGCATCCTCTGGCCCGTCCAAGTCCACCTCGTCGTCGAGGTCTATGTCCAACTGGAGGTCCGCTTTCCCATCCGCGTCATCACCGGATTCAAAGTCCAGGTCCAGGTCAAGTCCCTCTCCCACATCCACCTCGGGGTCGATGTCCAACCGGAAGTCCGCGTCATCACCGGATTCAATGTCCAGGTCCAGTCCCATATCATCCGGTTCGGTGTCCATATCGAGGTCCATGTCCAACTGGAAGTCATCCGCGTCATCATCGGATCCAATGTCCAAGTCCAGGTCACCATCGGGTTCGAGGTCCATGTCCAACTGGAGGTCCGCTTTCCCGTCATCATCGGACTCAAAATCCAAGTCCATATCTTCTGATATCCCTGGTTCAGCCTCCGTTTCCATGTCCAAATCAAGTTCGTCATCCAGATCAACTGATTCTTTCTCATCCAGTTCGAGCATCTCGTCGAGCGCGTTGTACATATTCGCGGCATTGAATTCCATTGTCTTGAACTCGGGATCCAAGTCCATGTCAATGTCATAATCCTCCTCTTCTTCTTCGTCCTCCAGTTCCGCCATGTATTCCTGTTGCGGCTCGTCCATCTCAAGCAACTCGTCAATACCGGACAGATCAAGGCCTTCCGCCTCTTTGTCGGACACATCTGAACCTTGGTCAGGTTCCATGCCGAGATCAAGGTCAAAATCCTCCATGTCCTTGTCTGTTATGCTGATTTCTTCTGGCCCCTCATCCTCTTTAAGAAGATTGTCCATTTCCAAGGCAATCCCTTCAGCCTTCAACGCCTCAGATTTCATGTCAGATCCGTCTGCCCCTTCATGATCGGGTTCCAATGCCAGACCCAGATCAGGGTACAACTTCTTTGAGGCGTTCTTTTTCGCGCCAATGTCACGCAACAACACATCTTCTGATGATTTTGCCAGAGTCTCTGTTATGGGCTTTTCCTGAGTGTCAAACAGGTCATCTTCCGTGATAAAGCCGTCTGTTCTCTGTTCATGACCCGGATCCAAGGCCAAATCCAGATCAGAATCGGCATCCCCCAAATCGGAAATTTCATCGTCAGGCAACAATCCTCCTGCTTCTGATTCTGTCAACCCTTCTGCTATGGGCCTTTCTTGGGTGTCAGACAGGTCATGTTCCGAAACGAACGCCCGCTCAGAATCGGAAGTCAAGTCATGATATGAACCATCAGGCGTTTCGTTCTTCTCCGCATCCTCTTCCACAATGGATTCTCCTGACCCAAAGAGATCATCCATCTCCAATTCCGGGAAAAATCCAGGCGAATCTGGATCAGGGTACAAATCATCTGTCATTTTTCGAGAGGCCAATTCTTCCATCTCAGTGCCGAGTTTCGACATGTCCTGATTCTCAGATTCAGGCTCCAAGGTTGAACCGATGTTAGCCGACAAGTCTTCTGGAACCAGATCGTCTGTGCGATGTTCAAGAGCACCCGCCATATCCAGATCAAAAGACAAGTCTTGGGGTTCGGATGCATCCTTTGGGCCAAGCAGATCATCTTTTTCTGAATCCGCCAGAGGCTCGTATCCCGACTCAGCAACCCCGCTGTCTGGATCAAAGGTCATATCTTCGGGATCTGTGGCAAGCCGGTCATCCGCGAGCAGATCATTCTTTTCTGAGTCCGCCAGACTCGCGGCCCCCAAATCGGAATCTGACCCAATGGTCGGCATTTCCATATCCTGAATCTTCTCCAGTTTGGAGATATCTTCTGTGGCGAGCCGGTCATCCGCATCCTTTTCAAAATCGGTCAGAGGGGCAACATCGGCATCCAGATCAAGGGTCGGCACTCTTGGCTCCTGCATCTTCTGCGGTTCGGAGATGCCTTCTGTGGCGAGCCGGTCATCCGCGAGCCGGTCGTCCTTTTCTGAATCCGCAACTTTTTCGGCGACTGGGGTATCTGGTTCCGGCATCTTCTCCAAATCTGGCTTCTTTTCTTTTTCTGCACCAAGAAACTCATCCGAATCTGGAGCCAGCTCAATTTTTGGATCAGGAGATGGGTCTGAGACGTCCTCTCTTTTCAGAGCCGGTGTTTCATCTGCTCCGATCATCTTCTCTATGCCAGTCAAGTCAAAACCGGATGTTGGGCCTGCTTCATACCGCTCCCCTCTGTTCAGCTTGGCCAGAACCTCCTCTTCTTTGCTGATTCTGAGTCCCTGAGGCTTCTGGGTAATGTCCGCTCTGACTTTGAGTGCGGTGGATTTGTCAGTTCTGTATGCCGGTTTCGAGGGATAAGTCACAAAGACATTGTTGCATTTTGAACACTGGACTTTGGATCCCGTAGGTTTCACAAGCCTTTCATCCAGATTGAAAGTGGTATTGCATTTTTTGCATGTGATAATCATAATGCAGCCTCATTGTTCATTAGTTTCATAAAATTCCCGGCAACCGGACAGGAGTGGCAGATTCGTGTGACCTGCTGACAAAATCTGTCTGACATACGCGTCTGAACAATTTCAGGAAGTTGTCAGATTCACGTCATTTGTGAATGCACACCCTCTTATTTTTCAAGGATATATTGTTCAGATGAGTTTGTCAATAGTCAGCATATCTAAAAGTTTGATGAGAAAGAAACCCGGTTTCAGGCTTCAGGGACGGGGCGATCAGGCTTCCATGGCGCGACACGATGAACAGAAACCGGGTTTCCTTGTTCTGCTGATAGTCAATAGTTGCCAGACGGGCGCATTTGCAAGTTGGGGGAATTGTCCCGGAGGGACTTGTGAGAACAGCC
>JAOZRQ010000191.1 GCA_029940115.1 Desulfobacterales bacterium | reverse complement strand
ATTCGTCAATGAGCAGGAAGAGCCTTCCCGACGCCTTGGCCACAGCCGTGAGCAGTTTGTCGAGCGTGTCAATGGCCTGGCCCCTCACGAAGTAGCGGTTGCGGAGCGGGGTGGGGTTTCTCCCGATGTCAAGATCGCCGAAGAGGGTCTCGAACCTGTCGGCCAAGGCGAGGTCGTAGTAGCGGCTCAGCACGTTCAGCCACAGGGACTTGCCGAACCGCCGGGGCCGGACGAACAGGAAGCTTCTCCCGCTCATGTTCTCCAGTGTGCGGATGTGGGATGTCCGGTCAACATAGAGGTAATCCTCCCCACGGATGGTGAGGAAGTTCGCGATCGCATAGGGGAGTTTCTTCATCTCCGTTCCTCCTTATTACTTGCAGTTGCGGATTCGGCCCGTTCGGGAAAAAGCCGGGTTTCTCGACCATGGGAAAGAAACCCGGCTTTTCTTGCAGTTGCGGATTCGGCCCGTTCGGGAAAAAGCCGGGTTTTTCGACCATGGGAAAGAAACCCGGCTTTTACTCGCAGTTGCGGATTCGGCCCGTTCGGGAAAAAGCCGGGTTTCTCGACCATGGGAAAGAAACCCGGCTTTTCTTGCAGTTGCGGATTCGGCCCGTTCGGGAAAAAGCCGGGTTTTTCGACCAAACCTGGCTTTTTCTTGCAGTTGCGGAGTCGGCCCGTTTCCGTCACAAAGAGATGTCATTCGCACTCATGATCGCCAGAATAATCCCCCCCATGATCAGCCCGACCACCGCGCCGATGATCAGAATCGCGACCGGTTCCAATATGATCAGGAAACGCTTCATCCGGTTCCGCCCGCTTTCGGTGTAGAGCGCGGCGAGGGAGCGGAGCATCTGGGGCAGTTCGCCGGATCGCTCCCCCACCCGTATCAGGTTGTATCCGGTCGCGGTGATGGCCGCCATCTCCTGCAATGACCCGGCAAGGGAGGCGCCGTTGCGGACTGACTGGGACACATGGGAAAGCCGGGCGCGGAGAGAGGATATGCGGACATACCCCTGAACCAGTTTCAGGGCGTTCAGTATCCCGACCCGATTCTCCAGCAGCGTGGCGAGCATGGCGGCCCAGTTTCCGATTTCGGTCTCCAGTATCCAAGTCTTCAGCAACGGCATCTGGGCCAAGAGGTCCCTAACCCGTCGGCGCATCTCCGGATGCACTCCCGCATACAGGGCAAACGCGGTTGCGGCCACTGCGCCGCCGGCCAGCCACGCGCCATGTTCATTCACAAAGCTTCCCATGCCGAGGACCAGACGCGCCAGAAGCGGCACCTCACCCTGTGCCTTGTCGAGCAGCTTGACAAACCGGGGAACCACCAGCGCGAAGATCAGCAGCACCGCGGCGATCCCGGAGACCACGAGAATCACCGGATAGGTGAGCGCGTTCCGCAGCTCATTGGCCGTCTGGATGTCATATTCCCACTGGGTCACGCCGTCCCGCATGGCCCGGGCCATCTTTCCGGTCAACTCCCCGGCTTGGGCAAGGGGCTGGAAATAGACCGGCAGGGGGAGACCACAGGTCTTCAGGCTCTCCGAAAAGGAGACCCCCCGCCTGAGCGCGGCCGAGATGTCGCCAAAGGACCGGGCCATGAAGGGATGCCCGGCCGATTCCGAAAGGGATTCCACCGTCTCTTCCAAGGAGACCCCGGATTCGAGCAAGGTGCAGAGCTGCTTCATGAACGTGAGCACTTCCCGGGGGGCCGGCCGTCGCACCCGCCGGTTCGGAGAGGCGGCCCGTTCAGCCTCATCACTCACATCAACGACGTTCAGTCCCTGATGCCTGAGCATGCGCCCAGCGGCACGGACATTATCCGCAACCACTGACCCGGTGACCGTTGCGCCATCGGCGTTTATCGCTTTGTATTGATAGTTCATGATTCAGAGATTCTCATCAAGGTTTTCGGCGTACTCCCCATCGTCACCCCATCAACTCCGGCGGCCCACTTCTCCTCGCCACTTGAGACGGGCCCTTTGGCAGAATGCCTGTCAGTTCAGCCCGAGCACGAGTCCCAGACCGTAATCAACCTCTTCCATCAGCGTCTCGGAGAGGGAGCCGACTCTGTATTCAAGCCAGCTTCTGTCTATCGTCGCAATCTGACTGACATTGATCACCGATTCTTTGGGGAGACCACTGTCTTCTCTTCTGATCAGGATGTTTCCGGGCATGTCGGCAAGCCTTGTGTTGCCAGTGATGCTGAGAACGATCACCGTCGCCATTCTGCTCCGATTATACGGGTCGTCCTGCACCTCGTTTCCCCTGTGGTTATGCCCTGTGTTTCACGGCTAATGCCGGCTTCCAACTGTAACCGTTTGCCTCAGAAATTTCCACTTCGGACCAGTCAATGCCCGAAAACATGGAATTTCGTTTCTGAAGTTCGGCTCGTGAGAACTTCCCGCTCATCAGATCAATAACATCCTGATTTCGCCGAAGCTGCTTCTCCTCTGTACGCTTATTAGGGTCAAGTTTCTGAATGTCCATATTCATGTCTTCCGAAATTTTTTCCGTTTCGTGTCAAGAATCTCTCTCATCTGGGGATATCTTCGCCTCACAAACAACTCTCCGAGACGTGAATCCTCCGGCACCGCCCTGAATATGTCCGTGCCGCAATCGGCGAAAAGCGGGATTCCCGTCATGGAATCCCGGGCGATGCGAAAGACGGCTTCGATCTCTTTCAGCGACTGACGCCGCCGCCCCTCGTCAAGCAGATGTGTTATGCGCCTGTTCATCACCTCAGTCGCAAGCATGAGCCGGTTCTGAGCCCATCGGCTCTCCCAGACCTGCCCACCATATGTCACCACGTCCGATTGTCACCATTCGGAATCCGACAAAATTCGCCTGCCGGAATCAGGCGACCGGCAACATCGTTGACGAAATGGAGCTGTCCTTGCCATATGCTTTTCTGCCTATAACGCTCTTTTTGGCCCCGAAAAAGCGGTTATAGGCCCGTTTCAGGGCCAAAATTGACATGATTTCTCTTTAATATCTGAGAGTTAGCTTGGTCCGACCCAATTCTCCAAACGCTATTCTGTTAAAATTGAAAAACATTTTTCATAATATGCATCCCTTGAGTAAAAGGGAAATCCTTCAGATTGAACTATTTCTGAATCAATAGTCAAAAGCCTTAACCAAGAAAGAAAAACAGTGCCTTCAATAAATGTGATTTTATGCCTCTCGGCTCACCTTCGTTACTCATTGATTCTCCTTAATATTGTTTTCAAGTTGCCCAATCACGGAGATGAACAGTATCCCCGAAGGGGATGTCTGTTCCATCTCCCTGGTTGAGAGGCTCGTCCTCTCAACCAGTCATTGAACAGTTCTGATTATCCCACTTAACAAGTTGGGAGTCCTGCACAGGTAGTGATGAATGTGATTCAGTGCGCCGGGAGACGGGCGGCCGAATGGGATTCATCACTACCTACCTCTGCATCACCTCCAACAAGTTTTCTGTATAACATCACAAAACTGCATGTTATACAGTCAGCAAAATTCATGCCAATCATCTCAGATTTGGGGAATTTTTCAAACTCCCAATGTCTCCCCCGACAACGACCCGACTCTCTCACCAAACCTCAGATGCGCCAAACAGTATGATAATCCCATCCCTGAGTCAATGGGGTGAAGAGAGTATTTGCACGGGAAAATCTTCCCCTGCGAAAGCTCCAATCTTCAGGACTCCATTCCAATCTTTCATCAAACCTCAGATGCGCCCAACAGTATGACAGGCCCATCCTCGGGTCAATGGGGTAAGGAGAGTATTTGCACGGGAAAATCCTCCCCTGCGAAGGTTGCGATCTTCAGGACCCTCCATTCCAATCTCTCACCAAACCTCAGATGCGCCCAACAGTATGACAAGTCCATCCTCGGGTCAATGGGGTAAACGGAGTATTTGCAGGGGAAGATTTGCCCCTATGAAGGTGCAATTTGGCCATCCGAAATCTTCAGAAAGTGTTTGAAAACCACTGTGCCCGTGCCCTGCCCGAAATTGGGCACGGGCAGAGTTTCAAACACCTTCTCGATATCAGTCCGTCAAGTTGTCCGTCATTTCCTCCCCGAGTAGCCGATCAAAGCCGACGGAGACCACGATGTATGCCTTAAGCTTGAGTTTACGGCCGAATTTTTCCCTCAGCACCCCCACATACCGTCTGATCTGCGACGCCGCATCCGTGAAGGCCTCCCTCACCGGGGATTTTTCCAGCAGTTCCCCCTCCGCCATCCCTCTGACCCTCTCGCCGCTCAACTTCAGGGCTTTCAGTGACACATACTTGAACTCGAACAGCATGTCAAAGAGCTGGTACTGGCGGGCGTCCGGGCGGATGATGAGGCAGAGGTCCGCATGCCCCCGGGAGAGCTCCGGCTCCGAGAACAACGCATAGCTCGCGTCGTTGAACAGCAGCGTGGTGAAGGCCATCTTCACCGCGAACTCGTTCATCCATCGGTAGTCCCGGTTGCTGAAGACGACGAATATCCTCCTTTCCACAAATTCCAGGAGCGGCCGCAACTCCCCATGGCCGATCAGCCGGTCAACCGCCTCCGCGGCCTCGTTCCTCTCCGCGCCGAGGGGAAGGAGAAAGCGGAGTATCTGATCCGAGTAGAGTTTCCTTGTCACAAGGTTCGGCGGCGTGAGGCAGACCCTGCCCCGGGCATCCCTGCCCATGACCGTCAGCATCCCGAAATAGTAGAGATAGGATGCCAGAAACTTGTTGTCCTGAGCGGATCGGTCAAGCATGGCGGAGAGGGTGAAGCGATCCGCCAGCGCGTCAACGACCATCGGCTCATCCCTCTGTAGGAGGTTGATGACCGCCTGCCTTCCCGACACGACCCTGCCGAGATATTCGAGCTTCCCCTCGTCCGCGGCAAGGTTGCTGTCGAGCATCTGGGAGGGATACTCGCACGTCTCCATGAAATGGTCGAGAAAGTAGAGCGCAAGCGTCGGGTTGTAAACCCTCACGTCGCTGTCAGCGGAAAAGCGGCTTCCGTTGTACCAGAGATTCATCATCTCCTCCGCCTCCTTGGCGGATGACGCCGAGAGGCCGCAGGCCTTTGTGATGTCAGTTAGCATGCCTGTCATCTCCGCCTGCGTAAATCCGCACAATGTGTTGAATTCCTTGCGGAGATAGAGATTCTTGAAGATGTTGGCGCCGCTGGTGATGTCGCTCATCACGACAGGGGAGACGCCCGTGACAAACAACCTGTCCAACACGCTGTTCTCCATCAGGTCCTTCAGGCCTTTGTACAGGGTTTTCAGGGGCCCCTCCTTGCGAACCAATCCCCTGTAAGCCGCCTCATCCGTCGCCATCACCTCGTTGGCGAAATTGTCGTATTCGTCAATGAGCAGGAAGAGCCTTCCCGACGCCTTGGCCACAGCCGTGAGCAGGTTGTCGAGCGTGTCAATGGCCTGGCCCCTCACCTTGACGGAACACGGGAGATGTTCGGAATAGTACGCCAGAAACTTTTCAATCGTGTTGTTGAACGTCCCGTTCATCCGCTCGGCAATCTCATCCACCGTGCCCCACGGATCAACCCTGGAGAAGTTCCATGTCATCACGAAGTAGCGGTTGCGGAGCGGGGTGGGGTTTCTCCCGATGTCAAGATCGCCGAAGAGGGTCTCGAACCTGTCGGCCAAGGCGAGGTCGTAGTAGCGGCTCAGCACGTTCAGCCACAGGGACTTGCCGAACCGCCGGGGCCGGACGAACAGGAAGCTTCTCCCGCTCATGTTCTCCAGTGTGCGGATGTGGGATGTCCGGTCAACATAGAGGTAATCCTCCCCACGGATGGTGAGGAAGTTCGCGATCGCATAGGGGAGTTTTTTCATACTCGTTCCTCCTTATGTAGCTGTAAGCTGTGCTTACAGCTTATTCAAGACCGACATTTCATCCTTCACCCTTCATCCTTCCGAAGTCACTCGAAGCACCTCTTCCACGCTCGTGACCCCCTTCCAGGCTTTCAGCAGGCCATCTTGACGCAGGTTTCGGCAGTTCTGCTCCCTGACCTGCCGACGCATCTCCCCCCCTGTTTTGCCAGTCAGGATGAGATGCTGGATATCCGGGGTCACGGATACGAGTTCATAGATCCCTTCCCGGCCCTTGTATCCGGTCCCCTGACACGCAGGGCACCCCACGGGATTCCGCCATGCCGGCGTCTCTCTGGCCAGTTCTAAGGGAATGGCGGCCCGGGCCATTTCTTGGATATCCCGGATCGGCTCCCCCGGTTCCGCACAACTCGGGCAGAGCCGGCGGACCAGACGCTGGGCCATGACGGCCCGCACAGGCGTGGCCACGAGGAACGGCTCAATCCCCATGTCAATCAGGCGGGTGAACGCGCTCACCGCGTCGTTGGTGTGCAGCGTCGAGAGCACCAGATGACCGGTCAGGGAGGACTGCACGGCAATCTCTGCGGTCTCCTTGTCCCGTATCTCGCCGATCAGGATCACGTCAGGGTCCTGGCGTAGGATGGAACGGAGCGCCCGGGCAAAGGTGTAGCCGATCTCGCTGTGGGTCTGGATCTGGGTGATCCCCTCCAGATGGTATTCCACCGGATCCTCCACCGTGATGATCTTCTTTTCCTTGTCATGGACCGCCTCCAGCGCGGCATAGAGCGTGGTGGACTTCCCGGATCCGGTGGGGCCGGTCACCAGAATGATGCCGTGGGGCTCCTTTATCCATTTGCGGAACAAGCGATAATTGTCCGGCTCAAGCCCCAGATTTTGAAGGGAGAACCCTTGTCGCTCCTTTGGCAGCAGGCGAAGGACAACCGATTCCCCATGGACGCCGGGCGCTGCGGATACCCGGATGTCAACGGCCTCCCCGCTCAGACGGATGCTCAGGTGGCCATCCTGGGGCAGACGGCGTTCGGCAATGTCCATGCCGGAGATCAGCTTGATCCGGGAGGAGATCGCGGGAAAGCGATCCCTGGGCAGGGAGAAACGGGAGTAGAGTATGCCGTCTATGCGAAACCGGACGTCCATGGTATGCTCACCCGGTTCCACATGCACGTCTGAGGCCCCCTGATCATACGCCTGGGAGAGCAGATTGTTGACGAACTCGATCACCGGCGCCTCCTCGGCCAGTTCCCGCAGTTGTTTGATATCATTTTCCCCAGCCGCGATGCCGGAGCCTGATCGGACAACCTCGTCCAATGCCCGCTCCAGTTGATGGTTCGGGATGAGAAAGGGGGCTATCTTCCGACCGGGAAAGAGACGATTCAGCACTTCGGCAAGGCTGTCATTCAAGGGATCCCGGGCAATGCAGCATATCTGTTCCTCTGGGCCTTCCCATGCCAGGACCTCCTGATCCAGCCACCAGTCGAGATCAATGCCGCTTTGGGCGATGATCTGGTGGAAGACGCCAGGGTCGGCCGGCAGGTCCTGCTCTCCAAGCAGGGGGATATTGAGCAGATCGGAGAAGACGCTCAGGAGATTATCCTCTGATATCGCACCGATGCGGATCAGGATGCTTCCGAGCCTTCCGCCGATGCGTCCCTGAAATGTCTCTGCCTTTTGCAGATCCTCGGGGGTGATCAGTCCCCTCTCTATCAATTGCTCTCCAAGAAAGGGTAAGTCTGGACGGTTTTCCAATTTTTATCGGTTTCCTGTTTTGAAACGGGTGCAACTGATGATATTCCAAAAGGCAAATATTCGGTAAACCCCGTGTCTGCTCCCGTCGGATTGACGATCATTCATCATGCACCCTCTTGAAACAAGCTCGCCTTTGAAAAAGCAAGTGTTGCAACAAGCGGCACCCTTGCATTTGAAGCCTATACTGCAATCCGCGCATCCACCACAAAGACCTGATCCTCATACGCGATGACCGGATTCAGATCCATCTCCTGAATCCCCGGCAGGTCGCTGATTAGTTGGGAGAGCCGCTGGATGATCTCCACCAGCCCCGCCTGATGCACCCCCTTCTCCCCTCTGACGCCATCGAGTATCGCGGCGGTCTTGATGGATGCGAGCATCTCCTCAGCCTCGAACCGGGTGACAGGCGTGAGATTGAATACCACGTCTTTCAGCACCTCGACATAGATGCCGCCGAGCCCGAACATGATCAGATGCCCCAGCCCCGGCTCGGCCTTCGCGCCCACGATGATCTCCTTTCCCCCCGGCATGTACTTTTGGATGAAGAACTTCAGGTCATCCGCGTTCAACTTCTTCTCCATATCTTCCACCACGGCCCTCACCGCATCCCCGTCAGCCAAGTTCACGGCCACACCGCCCATGTCGCTCTTATGCACGATGCTCTCCGCATCCGCCTTCACCACCACCGGAAAGCCGATCTCCCCCGCGGCGGTCACTGCTTCTTCGGCATGGGCTGCCATGCGCCAGCCCGCGACCGGGATGCGATATGCGCTTAGGATATCATAGACATCCGTGGCCGAAAGGACCTCCCGACCCTTTGCCTTCTCAAAAATCCCCTGCGCCTTTGCCTGGTCCACATCATCGAAGACCGCGGGTTCGCCGATGTCGCGAGAACGGATTTCATCATACTGCACCATGGCGGTCAAGGCCCTCGCGGCGTCACTCGGAAAGGCAAAACAGGGGACGCCGCCCTCCTTGAGAATCCTCACCGTCTCGGTCCATTGCCCCGGATCCGTCATCAGGTTGCAGACGATCGGTTTCCGCTTCTGCTGGTTCACCGCGACGATCTCTGTGGCAATCGCCTCGGTATCCACAAAGAAGGGGGTGACGAAGTTGATGAAGATGCTGTCTATCTGCTCCTCATCCATCATCACCTCCATCGCGGCCCGGTAATGTTCGCCAGTTCCGGTAGCGAGGATGTCGGTGGGGTTGCTGACGGCCGCTTCGGGGAACAGTTTCTCCTTCAGGGCCTTTACCGCATTCTCACTCAACGGAGGAATCTCCAGCCCGGCCTCCCCAAAGACATCGGTTCCGATCACCGCAGGCCCCCCGGTGTTCGTGATGATGCCGACGCGGTTCCCCTTGGGAATCGGCTGGGACGCAAAGGCCGCGGCCGCTTGGCAGAGCTGCCCTTCGTCTCTGAACGTGAGAATCCCGGCTTTCCTGAAGATCAGTTCCGTCGCGATGTCCACCCGTGCCAGCCCGCCGGTGTGGGAGGAGGCCGCTTTCGCGCCGACTTCGGTGCGCCCCGCCTTCATGGCAAGCACCGGCTTCTTCGCGGCGACCTCTTTGGCCACCTCCATGAACGTGGCCGCGTCCCGAAGCCCTTCCACATACAGCACCACCACCCGGGTTCCCTCATCATCGCCGAGATACCTGACGATCTCCGGGATGGTGATATCGCATGCATTCCCGTTGGATGCGTATATCCGTGTGCCAACCCCCATCTGGGAGAAGGCTTGGTGAATCACCTCGGCCACGCCGCCGCTCAAGGCAGTGATGGAGATCTGCCCCGGCTCCGGTTTGGTGAAGGTGAAGTTGCAGTAGGCCCTGATGTCAGGGTCCGAATTGATGATCCCTTGGCAGTTGGGGCCGAAGATGCGGATCCCGTACTTCTTTGCCCGCTCCAGGAAATCGTTCTGGATCGCCTCCCCTTCGGGGCCCACCTCCGCAAATCCGCCGGAATTGATGATGATGTTTTTTACGCCCTTTTTGCCGCAGTCTTCAACAGCCTGGGGCACAAACTTGCCCGGGATGACCATATGCACCACGTCAATCCCATCCTCCGGGACATCCATGATCGACTTGTATGCCTTGATCCCCCGAATCTCATCCGCCTTCGGGTTGATCGGATAGATCGGACCTTTGAATCCGAAATCCACCAAATTCCTGATCACCCGGTTGCCGATATGAAACTCCTTCGTAGAAGCGCCGATGACGGCCACTGATTTAGGTCTGAATAATGAATCCAACATGTTGTTCTCCTTAAAAAATAGCTGTAAGTTGTAAGCTGTAAGTTGCAAGAATCCAGCTTACAGCTTAGAGCTTACAGCTTCACTTTCTCTCTGCCAATTGCTCAACAAATGCCTCGACATTGGTCTTGGTCTGCTCGTCGGAGACAAGCCGCATGTCGTTCAGGTCACCGTTGATGGTGAGGCTCGGGATGCTTGTCTCTTTCTCCAGCCGCTGGGGCATCCCGTAGCGGCAGTTGGAGTTGTTGGGGCAGGTCTTCGCGTCGTGGTAGATGATGCCATCAACCTTGAAGAAGGCCATCATATCTTTGATATACTGCTCCTTGGTCTCGTCGGATCGGACGATGAAGAGCTTGGTGTAGGCCCTGGCCATGCTGTTGAACGGATCATCCGCGTCAAACTCCGCGAATATCCAACTGTTGCAGTAGGTCGAGGCGAGCACATTCGTGTTCAGGCTGGCAAACAGCTTGGCATGTGCGCTGAGTCTGCCCCAGACTGGCATGCCGTCCCAGTAGAGCCGGAACTGCTCGTCATCCATCGCGCCCTCCTTGTTCTCAATCCGCTCTTTCAGCTCCGCAAGCAGGGTCTTGTAGTAATCCACCGGTTGCTGAGTTCCCCTCAGCACCACCGCAGGCCCCATGTGAATCGTTCCGTCGAAAAAGGTCAGGGGAGACGGAACCGCGGAAGCGGTGTCGAGCACTTCTTTCCAGAGATCCGAGCATTCACGGGAAAGGGCCAGCACCCGCTTGAGTTCATCCCTGTCGGATTTTCTTCCGGATATCTCCTCGAGTGATGGGATCAGGGCTTCCATCTGCTTGGCGATGGAGATGATATGATCTTCGGTGACATCTCCGACACCCACATACGTCTCGATGCCGAGCAGCGGAACCTTGAACTCCCTTGCGTACCAGGCAAACCAATCCTTGACGTCCCTGCATTGGTTGGTGTTATAGATCAGCACATCGGGCTTCGGCAGGCTTTCGATGCCCTCATACGCCTTGGACAACGGCGTGATCCCTTTGACGTACGCGCCGATGTCCGCGGTGAGATAGGAGCAGATATCCGGGGAATATCCGAGCGCGTTCGCGTGGGGGATCAGGTCGGTGGCCATGCGGGTCGCGCCGAGCATCGCGCCGTGGTTTTCGGGAAAGTGGACCAGAAAGCCCATCCCCCTGAGTATCTCCGCAGGGCCGACGCTGGTACACCAAGCGATCTTCTTGTCGCCTGACATTGCCGCGTCGTTCAGTTCATAGAAATAGTCGGCCATGATCTTCTGCATCTGGCCGGTGGCCTTGATTTTCTTCCGTTTAGCCTTTTCCTCTGCCATGTATTTCTCCTCCTGTTAAATGAAAGTTTGTTCTGACAGCGTGCAAAACTTGCAATTTGGCACCCCGATGCGACAAACATTTTCCTGATTATAACGGATTTCGGGGAGGCCCGGACTGTGAATATGACAGCGGATATGAGGATG
>JAOZRQ010000007.1:31298-33653 GCA_029940115.1 Desulfobacterales bacterium | reverse complement strand
AACCAACTCACCAACTCAAAAACTCACAAACTCTTCAAACTGATTTACATGGGAGAAATGCGTATGTTTTGTGCCAAATCCATATGGATGATCCTACTCTTTTCAGTCGCGTTCATACTGCACAGCGTGAGTTGCGAAGCGCAACACGAAGGCATCGGCGGGATCGCATTCGGCACATCTGTCATCAGTGAGGCAAATTTTCAGAAAGATGGCAAAGAATTTGATGGGGAAGCGGAGCGGTTTTCTGCGAATCTGGAGGTTTCTCTCTCCCCATTCAATATGGCTTATGAGTATAACGCATACACTTGGAGCCGCGTAAAGGGGCTTCCTTTTGGCAACAAAAAAAATGCACCATGGGAGAATCTGCACCTTATCCAAGCGGGGGTTGATCATTCGGGTATGCTGGATGACCAAAACTGGGGATACTTCCTCGGTGGCGGGGTGTCACTGGCCTTTGAAAAGGAGATTTCCGGGTCCTATGGCGGCATGGGATACGCGGGACTGGTCTATGCCCTTCCCGACAGCCACTTTTTTGTCCGTGTCGGCGCGGGTGCCGCTTTTCATGAGGTCGAATCGTCTGTGATGCCGATGGGAGGCATCTCTTGGGGAGCCATCGGAGAAAACCAATTTGCCATTTCCATCGGGATCCCTGAAACGCAGATTTCCTATTGCCCCACCCCCAACACCTCCATCTCACTCGGCCTGTCCATGGACAATGGTGTTTACCGACTGGCCGATGACAGCACGGTCCGGAAGGAAGGGTATTTTGAGGCGGAAAACTACGCGGGGACGCTCTCGTTCACCTTTAAGCCCATCAAATCATGCGAGATCACCATGGGCGGGATGTACTATTTTGAAAGAACCTATACGATTTACGACAAAGACGGAAAGAACGGAAAAGAGTGTGACTTGGATGAGAGCAACGGCGGATTTATGAGCATCGACGTCACGTTTTGAAAGAGAAACTCAGTTTTTTGAAAAAACTTACTGATCATAACGCTTTTTGGGGAGGCCCGTGCCCGTGCCCCATTGCCCTGCCGTGGGCACGGATATGCCCGCCGCCCATGGGCGTGAACATGCATGTGGGCATGTGAGGCACCCGCAACGGGGAAGGGCACGGGCTCCCCTAAATCCGTTATAATCAGAAAACTGAGTTTCTTTGGAGCATCAACCATGCCTAAAGAAATCACCCATTGGACATTGGCCCAAAAAGCGTATCAGGAGATGGATGCGGGTTCAGCCTTGAAGCCGATCCTCAGCCGTCACAAACATCTCTATCTGCTCGGCGCGGTGATTGCGGACACCCCCTTTTACCGCTTGATCGGCAAAACCGGAAAACTGATGAATCAGGTGGGAAAGCGAATTCATGACAATCCGGACAACGGCTATGAACCGGCGGTACGCGTGATCAACGCGTATTCGCCACATCCGCCTGACGATGTTCTCGCGCTGTTGCTCGGATTTTTCGCCCACGTCCATGCGGACGCTTCCTTCCACCCCTTTGTCTGTCATTTCAGCGGAAGCATCGTGCGGGGAGACAAGGAGGAGAGAGCACAGGCAACCATCTTTCATCACACCTTGGAATCCTGGCTCGACATTTACTATGCCAGGGAATCTCCGTTGCAAAACAGCGGGTTCTTTTCCGAAGTCCTGAAGAACGTCGAAATGGAAGATGAACCGCTTCTGAAGCTTCTGGCGATCCTCTACTCTGGGGGAGAACCAGTCGAGATGTCGTGCGTCAGGGAGACGCTCATATGCCACGCGCTGATCCAACGATTGTTCGACAAGAGGGGAGTCAACCGAATCTTGGAGCTGTTGAACCGAATCCCCGGAATAGATGCCGATGTTTACCGTTCCTCCTTCTATCCGCTTCAGAAGCCTGACCCCAGTTCCATGTTTCTCCATCCCGTGTCGTATCAGCATCCGGTTACCGGAGAGACATTCCAGCATACCCTAAGGGACTTGGAGAGGAAGACCATCCGGGACACCTTGGAGATATGCCGATTGGTCGAGCACCACCGGAACAGGTCCTCCCTTGGCGAAGCATTTGCCGGGTTGAAGGGCCCCAGCCTTTACACCGGCATGACAGACGCCCGGGAATCAGACATGCGTTATTTCAATATGAGAAAGGAAATGGCGGAGTTGGTGTTTCATTCCGATTCGGATATCGGAAAAAAAGCTTGACCCCAGACGCTCGGTCCACCCCAGACGCTCGGTTCGGATTGCCAAATCCGAACCCCTCTGCCGCCGGATTTGTCAATCCGCCGGGAGCCATGGTGGAAACGCTCGGCCCACCCCAGACGCTCGGCCCACCCCAGACGCTCGGTTCGGATTGCCAAATCCGAACCCCTCTGC